>DASRJW010000015.1 GCA_035649275.1 Candidatus Krumholzibacteriia bacterium | reverse complement strand
AACGGCATGTAGTCCGCCAATCCCTTCGCCGCCAGCACCCGCGTGATCGCCGACGTCAGCGTCGTCTTCCCGTGGTCGATGTGTCCAATCGTCCCCACGTTCACGTGCGGCTTCGTCCGCTCGAACTTCTGACGCGCCATTTCCAGTACCTCCATTCACTGGGCCGCCGCCGGCAGCCCCAAGCCTCGACCGGGGCTAGCGGCCCACGGCGCGTGAAACCACTTCTTCCAGCACACTGGCGGGCACAGGCTCGTAGGACCCGAACTGCATCGTGTAGACCGCGCGTCCCTGGGTGAGCGACCGCAACCGCGTCGCGTAGCCGAACATTTCCGCCAACGGCACCGTGGCCGTGACCACCTGGGCGTCCGGGCGCTGGGTCATGCCGGAGATCTTGCCGCGCCGGGAGTTGAGATCGCCGATGACGTCGCCCATGTAGTCGCCGGCCACCACGACCTCGACCTCCATGATGGGCTCGAGGAGGATGGGCTTGGCCTTCTTCACCGCTTCCTGCAGCGCCATCGAGCCGGCGATCTTGAACGCCATTTCCGACGAGTCCACCTCGTGATAGCTGCCGTCGTGGAGGGTGACCTTGATCCCCACCAGGGGATAGCCGGCGAGCGGGCCGTTCTGCATCGCTTCTTCCATGCCCTTGTGCGCGGCGGGGATGTATTCCCGCGGGATGACGCCGCCGATGATCTTGTTCACGAAGACGAGCCCGTTGGTCTCCTTCTGCGGCTCCAGGCTGATCTTCACGTGACCGTACTGGCCGCGGCCGCCGGACTGGCGGATGAAGCGGCCTTCGGCCTCGGAGTGGCTCTGGACCGTCTCGCGGTATGCCACCTGCGGCCGGCCGACGTTGGCGTTCACTTTGAACTCCCGCATCATGCGGTCGACGATGATCTCGAGGTGCAGCTCCCCCATGCCGGAGATGAGCGTCTGTCCGGTCTCGGCGTCCGTGCGCACCCGGAAGGTCGGGTCTTCCTCGGCCAGCTTGGTGAGCGAGAGGGCGAGCTTGTCCTGGTCGGCCCGTGTCTTGGGCTCGATGGCGACCGAGATGACCGGCTCGGGGAAGGACATCGACTCCAGCCGCACCGGGTTGTCCTCGTCGCAGAGAGTGTGGCCGGTGCGGGTGTTCTTCAGGCCCACGGCGGCGACGATGTCCCCGGCGTAGGCGGCGTCGATTTCCTCGCGCTTGTTGGCGTGCATGCGCAGCAGGCGCGACACGCGCACGCGCTTCTCCTCGGTGGCGTTCAGCACGTGCGAGCCCGCGTTCAGCGTCCCCGAGTAGACCCGTAAGAAGGTGAGCTGCCCCACGTAGGGGTCGTTCGCCACCTTGAAGGCCAGGGCGCTGAAGGGTGCGTCGTCCCGCGGCGGCCGCTTCACCGGCGTGTCGTCCCGCAGGTCCATGCCCTGCACCTCCGGCAGGTCCATCGGGCTCGGGAGGAAATCCACCACCGCGTCCAGGAGGCGCTGCACGCCCTTGTTCTTGAAGGCCGAGCCGCAGAGCACCGGCACCACGCTGGAGTCGATGGTGGACTTGCGCAGCGCCCGCATGATCAGCTCGCCGGGCACGTCGTGCTCGAAGAGGTAGCGCTCCGCCACCTCGTCGTCGTGGTCGGCCACCGCTTCGATCAGCTCGACGTGCAGCTTCTTGGCTTGGTCCAGCAGGTCATCGGGGATGGCGGCTTCGGTGAAGGTCGTGCCCAGGGTCTCTTCGTTGTAGAAACGGGCGCGCATGGTGAGCAGGTCCACGATCCCGGTGAAGAGCTCGCCCTCGCCGATGGGCATCTGCACCGGCAGCGCTCGCGCCTTCAGGCGCTCCCGGATGTGCTTGACCACGCCCATGAAGCTGGCGCCGACACGGTCCATCTTGTTGACGAAGGCGATGCGGGGCACCTTGTACTTGTTGGCCTGGCGCCACACCGTTTCGGACTGCGGCTCGACGCCGCCGACGGCGCAGAAGAGCGCCACCGCCCCGTCCAGCACTCGCAAGCTGCGCTCCACCTCGACGGTGAAGTCCACGTGCCCCGGGGTGTCGATGATGTTGATGCGGTGGTCCCGCCATTGCGTGGTGGTGGCGGCGCTGGTGATGGTGATGCCGCGTTCCTTCTCCTGCTCCATCCAGTCCATGGTGGCGGCACCCTCGTGCACCTCGCCCAGCCGGTGCGTCCTCCCGGTGTAATAGAGGATGCGCTCCGTGGTCGTGGTCTTCCCCGCATCGATGTGGGCCATGATGCCGATGTTGCGGTATTTCTGTAGTTCCAGTTCCCTGGCCATGACCCTCGTACTTCCAGAACGTCGTGAAAAAAGCCCTCGCCGGCGTGAGAAACCCAGCGGAGGGCCTTCCTCCACTGTTACGGTTCCGTCGCCGGCCTGTAACAGTTCTCTGCCTCCCGGTCCCAGCCGGGAGCGATCCGCCACCCGGTCGTGCCGGGTCCTACCAGCGATAGTGGGCGAAGGCCTTGTTGGCCTCGGCCATCTTGTGGGTGTCCTCCCGCTTCTTCACGGAAGGCCCCTCGTTCTTGTAGGCCAGCATGAGCTCGGCGCCGAGCTTCTCCGCCATGGAGTGCTCCTTGCGCTGCCGGGCGAAGCCGATGACCCAACGCATCGCCAGCGCCGTGCGCCGCACCGGGCGCACCTCGGTCGGCACCTGGTAGGTGGCACCGCCGACGCGCCGGGACGCCACTTCCAGCGTCGGCTTGACGTTGTTGAGCGCCTGCTTGAACACCGTCATCGGGTCCTGGCCGGTGCGCTCCTGGACCATGTCCATGGCGCCGTAGAAGACGGACTCGGCGATGCTCTTCTTGCCGCGCTCCATCAGGTAGTTGATGAACTGGTGCACCAGCGTGCTGTTGTAACGCGAATCCGGCTCCACCTCGCGCCGATCGATTTCCTTGCGTCTCGGCATGCGTACCTCTCCGGGCCCCGCGACCGGCCTCCCGGCCTATCCCTTGGGGCGCTTGACCCCGTACTTCGAACGCGACTTGCGCCGCCCCTCGACACCCGTCGAGTCCAGGGTGCCGCGGATGATGTGGTAGCGCACCCCCGGCAGATCCTTCACGCGCCCGCCCCGGATGAGCACGATGGAGTGCTCCTGGAGGTTGTGGCCTTCACCGGGGATGTAGGCCGTGACCTCGATCCCGTTGGTCAGACGCACGCGCGCCACCTTGCGCAGGGCGGAATTGGGTTTCTTGGGCGTCGAGGTGTAGACGCGGGTGCAGACGCCGCGCTTCTGCGGGTTGTTCCGCAGCGCCGGCGACTTGCCCTTCACCTTCAGCGTCTTCCGACCACTCCGCACCAGCTGACTGATCGTCGGCAACTCGCACTCCGTTCCTGCCGCGGCATTCATCTGCCACGCTACGCCCGCCTCGCAGCTCGAGAACCCTGCGTGCGCGCGCAGAACTTGGTGTGAAGCCTCTGGATCTGCAGGACACAGCCAACGGCACCGTTCGACCGGCACCGAGAAGCCCGTCACCGGGCCCTTAGGCGTTGCGTGCCCTGGTAGTAGTGTTCCGAGGGAAAACCGACTCCCGAGGCGAGTGGGTAGTTAACACCAGCCCCCGGTCCGAAAGCAAGCCCCAAGAAGTCAAACAGTTGTGCGCTCCGGGGCCCCTTTTCGAGGCCCCCTGTCTGGACCTGCAGCGTCTCACTAAGTCGCTGTGAACCAATATCTTAAATGCATGGTCCTTGCTCCCAGGGCGACCCGGGCCTAGAATGGCCTCCGGCTGCGCCTCGGGCAGCCATTCGATTCGCACGTATCCGGGTGCCCGCAAGGGCTGAAAAGGGAATGGGGTGCAAAGCCCCTACGGTCCCGCCACTGTGATGGGCGATGCCGGACCGCACGAAGCCACTCGCGCGCAAGCGTGGGGAAGGCGCGGGCCGGCGCTGGAGCCCTGAGTCAGGAGACCTGCCCTGATACGCGACCTGGTTGGCTCTTCGTGGAGAAAGAGCGTCGGGAAGCATGCCGCACCTTTCGGTTCGGTCTTCGACCACCGTGCTGCGCCCTGACTCCTCTGCTCCTCGTCACTGAGGGGTGAGGCGCCGTGCGGCGCGGTCTCGGTCTTCTCTTCTTCGTTTGCTCCTGGCCTCTCGCGGCGCGGGCCGGGTCCGCTGCTACCGCGCCACCGGCAAGCAGCCAACCCCGCGGCGATTCCGCCCCGCGTGCCGTCGCCGTCGCCGACACCAGCGACAGCGTCTACGCTCTACCGCCCGTCGAAGTCCGCGCCCGCCGGCCCACACGTGCCGAGACCTTGCAGCTTCTGCCGGGCCAGGTCTCCGTTCTCGACCTCGAAACCTTCCGCACCGGCATCGTCAACACCGCTGCCCTCCTCGATCGACTGCCCGGCTTGACCGTCCGCCACTACGGCGACGTGGCCGGCTATGCGACCGCCTCCATCCGCGGCGCCAGCGCCACGCACGTGCGCCTGTATTTGGACGGCGTGCCGCTCGGAAGTGCCGGCTTCGGCGTCACCAACCTGGCGGAGCTGCCCTTCGCCAGCCTCGATCACCTCGAGGTCTACCGCGGCTTCGCGCCGCCCGGCCTCCCAGGCAGCTCACCCGGCGGCGCCATCCAGCTCGTCACACCCCGGCTCGACCCGAAAGCGCCGCCCAAGAGCGCCTTCCTCGCCGCCGCCGGCAGCTTCGGCAGCAGCCGGCTCGGCTGGAACGGCGAGACGCCCCTCGGCGTGCACTGGCGCGGCCTCTTCGTGGTGGATGCGTTGCGGAGCGACGGCGATTTCGATTTCCTCGACGATCACGGCACGCCGCTGCAGCCGGCGGACGATCAGACGGTGCCACGGCGCAACAACGCCGTGCGTCACGACGAGGCCCTGGCCAAAGTCGGCCGCGTCCTCGGTGCCGACGGCCGGCTCGAGTTCTTGCACCAGTGGGTGCGGCGCGAACAGGGTGTGCCGGGCTACACCCACAACCAGACCGTCCACGCCCAGACGGGAAGCACCCATCACCTGACCAGCGCCGCGCTCACCACGCCGGCGCTCTGGCGCGGCCGCTCACGCAGCCGTGCCCAGCTCTTCTACGACTGGCGGCGCGACACCTTCACCGATCTGCAGAGCGAGATCGGCCTGGCGAAGCAGGACAACCGCGATGTGAGCCAGGCGGTGGGAGCGCACCTCGAGACTTCGCTCCGCCTGCCCGCGTGGCAGCGTCTCGCTCTCTACCTCGACGGGCGGCGCGAGAGCTTCATGCCCTGGCGTGGCTTCAAGCAGCAGCGCACCGATCCGGAGCAGCGCCTCGGTCCGGAGCAGGAACGCCGCAGTCTCGAAACTTCTTTCGACGGCGAATGGGTGCTCGGCGGCCGCGCTCGCGCCGAGGCTGTGCTCCGCTGGAGCCAGGAAGACGACCGCTTCGCCGGCGATCTGCGCAATCCGTACTCGACGCGCCCGGCCCGCGCCGGCGTCACCACCTGGGTCGAGCCCCGCGCGGGCCTCAGGCTCCGCCTCCTCTCCAGCCTGCACCTGGAGGGCAGCGCCGGCCGCTACCACCGCTCTCCGGGCTTCCTCGAGCTCTTTGGTGACGGGGGCAGCATCGCCGGCAGCAGCGACCTGGTGGCGGAGAGCGGCACCAATCGCGACGTCTCCCTCGACTGCGGCGGCGACCTTCGTTTCCTGCGCGCCCGCTTCGAGGTCGCCCACTTCCAGAACGAGGTGGAAGACCTGATCACCTACGTGCAGCAGTCGCAGCGGGTCTTCGTGGCGCGCAACATTGGCGCTGCCTCCATGGAAGGCGAGGAGTACTCCTGGCGTTTGGCGGCGAACGCTGCCGCACCGCGCTGGCTCGCCGAGGGCAACTACACGCGCCTTCGCGCCGAGGACCTGGGTCCCGGCATCTACGCCGGCAAGACGCTTCCCGGCCGGCCGCAGCACCAGCTCTATGCCCGGCTGGCGTTGCGATTCGGAGCCCTCAGCTTCGGCTACGACTACCAGCACCTGGGGCGCAATTACCTGGATCGCTGGAACCGCGACCTCGTGGAGCGACGCGATCTGCACGGCCTCGACTTCGGTGTGCAGGCGCGCCGGCTGCAGCTCCGTCTCGCGGTCCGCAACCTCACTGACGACACCTCCCGTGACGTGGCGGGCTTCCCTGTGCCGGGGCGCACGTTCTCCCTCGGCTCGGACTTGCGTTTCTGAGAGGAGATCACACCATGCAGCGAATCGCCGGCGCCTTCCTCGTTTCGCTTCTCGTGGCCAGTGCGGCTGCGGCCGAGCAGGCCTTCGTTCTCTCCACCGACTTCGCCACCGGGTACTACTCCACCCTCGACCTGTCGCCGCCTTACGGGAGGAACGTGGCCATCGCCTCCACCTGCGCCGACGCCGTTGCTCGCATCCACGGCAACCGCGTCTACATCCTCGGTCGTTTCGGCTGCGACCACGTGCAGGTGGTGGACGGCACGAGCGGCGCCACCTTGAACCAGTGGAGCACCGGTCCCGGCACCAACCCGCACGACATCGAGGTGTTCGCCCCGGACAAGGCCTACGTCAGCAACTACGACCAGACCTACGTCGGGATCTTCCACCCGCAGACCGGCGCTTCCCTGGGGCAGATCGACCTTTCCAGCTTCGCCGACGCCGACGGTTTGCCGGAGATGGACGAGATGGCGCTGGTGGGGAACCTGCTCTTCGTCGCCGTGGAGAGGCTCGACCGTCCGGGTGGCTTCGCCGCTTCCAACCCCAGCTACCTCGCCGTGATCGACTGCAGCACCGACCAGCTCGTCGACGTGGACCCGAACACTTCCGGCGTCCAGGGCATCCTTCTCAGCGGCCGCCAGCCGATCGGTGAGGTGAACTACGATCCGGTGCGGGAGAAGATCGTCGTCTCCGAGGTGGGCAACTTCGGCGTCCTGGATGGCGGCGTCGAATTCGTCGATCCGGTGACGCTCGCGGCCGAAGGCTTCTTCGTGAGCGAAGCCACCCTCGGTGGCGATGTCGGCCCCGTCCGTCTCTACGCCGACTGCACCGGTTACGTGGTGATCAGCGAACCGGATTTCGACACCGCCCTCGTCCGCTTCGACTGGTGCACCGGCGGCTTCGGCGCCGCCTGCCTCACCACATCGGGTTTCCGGCTCACCGATCTCGAGATCCACACCGACGGCACCATTCTCGTCACCGACCGCGATCTCTTGAGCCCCGGCGTCCGTCTCTTCCGCGCCCCGGGCTGCACCGAGATCACGAGCGGCGCCCTCGACTTCGGCCTGCCGCCGAACGACATCGCCCTCTTCCTGCCGGACACGCCCTCGGCCTCGCCGTCGCTGCCGCCGCTCGCCGCGCTCCGCCTGCTGCCGGCCCGGCCCAACCCCTTCAATCCGGCGACGACGCTCCTCTTCGAAGCGCCCGCCGGCGAGCCCGTCGTCCTCGAGATCCTGGATCTCCGCGGCCGGCGCCTGGCCACGCTCTGGGACGGCATCGCCCCGGCCCAGCAAACCAGGCTGGTGTGGAACGGCAACGATCGGAGCGGCCGCTCGCTTCCGACCGGCCAGTACCTCGCCGTCCTGCGCTCGTCGCAAGGACAGAGCACCCAGCGCTTGACGCTCTTGCGTTGAAGAAGGAGAAGAACTAGGGCAGCGCTTCGCGCGCCGTATCGCGCACGCGTGAGCGCCGGCGCCGGCGCGAGCGGCGCATGCCGTTGTCCCCGGCGCCCTCGCCGCCTTCCGGCCCGGAGCCTTCCGGACGGCGCCGGCGGCGGCGCCGTGACGGCGGCGGCGGCGCGCCCTTGTCGGCCGTGCTCAGCACCTCGCTGTTCACGCCGGCGGGAATGGTTTCCTCGGCGCTCCCGGCGCCGCCCTCCGGGACCGCGGCGGGCCCAGGTCGGGGCCGGCGCTGAGGAACGCGACGCGCCGGCGGCGCTGTCGCCCGCGCTGGCGGCGCTGTCGCCCGCGCCGGCGGGGTTGTCGCCGGCGCCGCGGCTTGGAACTCCGTCACCACATAGGTACCGCTCCGCGGGTCGGTGGAGAGCTGCAGGAAGCCGGCGGCCTGCGCCGCTTCGAGGAGAGCGCTGAAGCTGCGATAGCCGTAAGCGGATTCGCTGAAAGAGGGCTGCTTGCGGCGGATGGTGTCCTTGATCATGGAAGCCAGGATCGGGCCCGCCACCTCGCGCTGCAGCGCCGTCAGCGTCTCCAGCAAGAGCGCGAACACCTCGCCGCCGTCGCCGGTGCGGCTGCGGCGCAGCGCGGTGCGCTCATGGGCGAGCTCGGCTTCCAGCTCCTCGTAGAAGATGAACTCGTCGCAGGCGTTGACCAAGAGATCCGAGGAAGACTTGCGCATGGCGAGGCCGAGGACGCGCTTGCCGTTCTCCTTCAGCTTGGCCACGAGGGGCGAGAAGTCGCTGTCCCCGGAGACGATGACGAAGGTGTCGATGTGTTCCTTGCCATAGCTCATGTCCATGGCATCCACGACCAGGCGGATGTCGGCGGAATTCTTGCCCGTGAGCGCCCGGCGCGGGATCTCGATGAGCTCGAGACCGGCCTCGTGCAACGAGCGCTTGTAGTCGGAGTAGCGGCTCCAGTCGGCGTAGCCCCGCTTGACGATGATCTTGCCCTTCTCCACCAGCCGGCGCAGCACGCGCTGGATGTCGAAGCGGTCCTTGCGATCTTGGAATCCGAGGGCCAGGTTCTCGAAATCGACGAAGACGGCGAGAGAAGAAACCTCGGCCATGCGCACCCCTTTCCGAAGCAGCTGGGGCGAGTATATCCGAGCCCCCTCTGCGGCACACGACAATTGGGGGCATGGGCTGGACGGCGGCCGCGCCGTGAGGAAGCGTGAGCGCTGGCTCGACGCGAGGAGCCGGGGTTGCGTCGGCTTGACGCCTCGTCCCGGTGCCCGTGACAATGGCTCGCCCGCCGGGGGAGCCCGGCCGCACCATCGCTCCTCGAGGAGGTCGTCCGTGAAGGGAAGCATCTCGCGCCGGCAAGGATTCGTGAAGCTCGAGTTCGATCTCCAGGAATGGAGCTACCTCAAGTCCGTCATCCTCTTCGCGCGCAAGGCCGCCAACGGTCCGCTCTTCGCCAACGACGCCGAGTCGCCGGCCATCGAGGCCCTGGCCCGGGCCATCCTCGACGAGCTGGGTTTCGAGCGCCTGGACCAAGGGTAGAAAAGCGAAACGGGATGCCGGCGCATCCCGTTCCCTGAAGCGAGGGTTCCTCGCCACCGTCCCGTCTTACTGCTGCTGCTCCTGCTCCACCGGCGCGGCGCGCTCGAGCAGTACAGCGTCCGCCACCGCCGGCGCCACCGGCTCGTGCTCGGCGAAGGCGACGATGGGCTCCATCTCGTCTTCCTCGAGTACATCGTCCTCGACCCGGATCCAGCGGTAGCGCCCGACCCCCGTTCCCGCCGGGATCAGGTGCCCCATGATGACGTTCTCCTTCAGGCCCAGGAGCTCGTCGCGCTTGCCCTGGATCGCCGCTTCCGTGAGCACCCGGGTGGTCTCCTGGAAGGAGGCGGCGGAGATGAAGCTCTCCGTCGACAGGCTGGCCTTGGTGATGCCGAGCAAGAGGGGCTTGAAGCTGGCCGGCGACCCGCCCTCGGCAAGGACGCGCTCGTTCTCGTTCTTGAGCTCCGCCTTGTCCACCTGCTCGCCTTCCAGGAACTTGGTCTCTCCCGGATCCTCCACCAGCACCTTCTGCAGCATCTGGCGCACGATGACCTCGATGTGCTTGTCGTTGATGCGCACGCCCTGCAGGCGGTAGACCTCCTGGATCTCGTTCACCAGGTACTCTTGCGCCGCCTCCACCCCCTTGATGTTGAGGATGTCGAAGGGGTTGAGCGGTCCCTCGGTGAGGCGGTCGCCGGCGGTGACGTGGTCGCCCTCCTGGACGCGCAGGTGCTTGCCCTGGGGCACCATGTACTCCCGGCGGTCGTTCTGGCCGGTGACCACGATCTTGCGCATGCCACGGGTGATGCCCTCGAACGAAAGGGTGCCGTCGATCTCCGAGATGACCGCGGCTTCCTTGGGCTTGCGAACCTCGAAGAGCTCGCCCACCCGGGGCAGACCGCCGGTGATGTCGCGCATCTTCGAGATGTCCCGCGGGATCTTGGTGAGCACGTCGCCGGGGAGCACGTCCTGGCCGTCGTGCACCTGCAAGAAGCCGCCGGTGGGCAGGAAGAAGTCGCGGATTTCGGTCGGGGTCGGGGTGCTCATGTCCACGATCCGGGCGTGCGGGTGCGCGGTCTTCTCGCGATCGTCGATGACCATCATCTCCCGCTTGCCGGTCTTGTCGTCCACCTCTTCCTTGACGGTGCGGCCATCGATCACGTCGATGAGCTGCACGCGGCCGCCGCGGTCGGTCAAGACCTGGTCGCTGTAGGGATCCCACTCGAAGAGGACGGCGCCCTGCTTCACCGCCGCGCCGTTCTCCACCAGGAGCTTGGAGCCGTAGGGCAGCCCGACGCGGGTGCGCACCCGGCCCTGTTCGTCGACGATGGTGACCTCGCCCTTGCGGCCGATGACGATCTGCTCCCCGGCCCGGCCGGTCACCGTGCGCAGGTTGGCGATCTCCACCCGCCCGCTGGCGCTCGCCGTCTTCTGGGTCTGCTCGGCGATGCGCGCCGCGGTGCCGCCGATGTGGAAGGTCCGCAGCGTCAGCTGCGTGCCCGGCTCGCCGATGGACTGCGCCGCCATGACGCCTACGGCCTCGCCGATGTCCACCGGGCGCCCGGTGGCCAGGTTGCGGCCGTAGCAGTAGGCGCAGACGCCGCGCCGGCTCTCGCAGGTGAGCACCGAGCGGATCATGGCTTCGTCGATCCCCAGGTCCTCGATCTCGCCGGACTTGTCCTCGTCGATCATCTGCCCGCTTTCCACCAGCACCTTGCCGGTCAGCGGGTCCAGCAGGTCGTGCAGCGCGGTGCGGCCGATGATGCGGTCCCGCAGCGACTCGATGACCTCTTCGCCTTCCTTGAGCGCCAGCATCCGCAAACCCCGGATGGTGCCGCAGTCGATCTCGGTGACGATGACGTCCTGCGCCACGTCCACCAGGCGGCGGGTCAGGTAGCCCGCGTCCGCCGTCTTCAAGGCGGTGTCGGCCAGGCCCTTGCGCGCCCCGTGGGTGGAGATGAAGTACTGCAGCACCGACAGCCCCTCGCGGAAGTTGGCGGTGATGGGCATCTCGATGATCTCGCCCACGCCGCCGGTGATCTTCTTCTGCGGCTTCGCCATCAGACCGCGCATGCCGGCCAGCTGGCGAATCTGCTCCTTCGAACCGCGCGACCCGGAGCTGGCCATCATGAAGATGGGGTTGAAGCCCTGGCGGTCGCCGCCCAGCTGCTGGAAGAGGATCTCCGAGATGCCGTTGGTGGCGTTCGTCCAAGTGTCGATGATGCGGTTGTAGCGCTCGCCGCCGGTGATGACGCCGTCGGCGTAGTCCTGCATGATCTTGCGCACCTCTTCCGAGGCACGGCCGATGATCTGCGGCTTCTCCCCCGGCACGTGTAGGTCGTCGATGCCAATGGTGATGCCCGCCCGGGTGGCGTACTCGAAGCCGATGTCCTTCAGGCGATCGAGGAGGAGCACCGTCTGCTCGCCCCCGATCAGCCGGTAGCACTCGCCCACCAGGTTGTTCAGCGTCTTCTTGTCCATCGTCTCGTTGCTGTAGCCGAGACCCTCGGGCATGATGCCGTTGAACAGCACCCGCCCGACCGTGGTCTCGATGCGCTTGTTGCCCGTCGGCGACGACGGATCCGGATAGCGCACCTTGACGCGGGCATGCAGGCCCACCTGCCCGGCAGAATAGGCGGTGATCACCTCGTCGGGGCCGTAGAAGGCCAGCCCCTCGCCCTTGTCCCCGGTCTTGGGGTTGGTCAGGTAGTAGCAGCCGAGCACCATGTCCTGGGTCGGCGTCACCACCGGGGTGCCGTTCGCCGGGTGCAGGATGTTGTTGCACGAGATCATCAGCACCCGCGCCTCGATCTGCGCCTCGTAGGAGAGCGGCACGTGCACCGCTATCTGGTCGCCGTCGAAGTCGGCGTTGAAGGCCTGGCAGACCAGCGGGTGAATGCGGATGGCCTTGCCCTCCACCAGCACCGGCTGGAAGGCCTGCACCCCCAGGCGGTGCAGCGTCGGGGCGCGGTTGAGCAGCACCGGGTGGTCCTGGATGATCTCGTCCAGGATGTCCCACACCTCGGGCTTCTCCTGTTCCACCAGCTTCTTGGCGCTCTTCACCGTCTGCACGTAGCCACGGTCCTCGAGCTTGCGGATGATGAAGGGCTTGAACAGCTCCAACGCCATGTTCTTGGGCAGGCCGCACTCGTGCAGCTTCAGCTCCGGGCCGACCACGATCACCGAGCGGCCGGAGTAGTCGACGCGCTTGCCCAGCAGGTTCTGGCGGAAGCGGCCCTGCTTACCCTTGAGCATGTCGGACAGCGACTTGAGCGGCCGGTCGCCCTGGCCGCGCACGGCCCGGCTGCGCCGGCCGTTGTCGAAGAGGGCATCCACGGCCTCCTGCAGCATGCGCTTCTCGTTGCGCAGGATGACCTCGGGGGCCTTGATCTCCATGAGCTTCTTCAACCGGTTGTTGCGGTTGATGACGCGGCGATAGAGATCGTTGAGGTCCGAGGTAGCGAAACGCCCGCCCTCCAGCGGCACCAGAGGCCGCAGGTCCGGCGGCAGCACCGGGATGACCTCGAGGATCATCCACTCCGGCTTGTTGTTGGACTGGCGGAAGGCCTCGACCACCTTCAAGCGCTTGAGGATGTCCTTCTTCTTCTGCGTCGAGGACTCGATCTTGGCCTGGGCGCGCAGCTCCACCGACAGCTTCTCGATGTCGATCTGCCCCAGCAGGTCGCGGATGGCGTCGGCGCCCATCTTGGCGGTGAACGAGCCCTTCTCGCTCTCCAGCACGTCCAGGTACTGTTCCTCGGGGATGAGGTCCTTGTACCCCATCTTCGAAGACCCGGCGTCGGTGACCACGAAGGATTCGTAGTAGAGGATGCGCTCCAGCTCGGAGAGCGACATGCCCAGCAGGTGCCCGATGCGGCTGGGCAGGCCCTTGAAGAACCAGATGTGCGACACCGGCACCGCCAGCTCCACGTGGCCCTGGCGCTCCCGGCGCACCTTGGACTGGGTGACTTCCACGCCGCAGCGGTCGCAGATGACGCCCTTGTAGCGGATGCGCTTGTACTTGCCGCAGGCGCACTCCCAGTCCTTCACCGGACCGAAGATGCGCTCGCAGAACAGGCCGTCCTTCTCCGGCTTGAAGGAGCGGTAGTTGATGGTCTCCGGCTTGGTGACCTCGCCATAGCTCCAGCTGCGCACCGTTTCCGGCGAGGCCAGCTGGATCCGGATGGCCTTGAAGTCGGTGGGGCGCTTCCGTTCCCGTTCATTCGTCGCAAACACGGGACGTACCTCCTACCCGGCTGATCGTCACGACATCTCGAGCTGTACGTCGAGGCACAGGCTCTGCAGCTCTTTCACGAGCACGTTGAACGATTCGGGGATACCCGGCTCCGGCGGGTTCTCGCCCTTGACGATGGCTTCGTAGATCTTGGAGCGGCCCACGACGTCGTCGGATTTCACCGTCAGCAGTTCCTGCAGGCAGTAGGCGGCGCCGTACGCCTCCAGGGCCCAGACTTCCATCTCCCCAAAGCGCTGGCCGCCGAACTGGGCCTTGCCGCCGAGCGGCTGCTGCGTCACCAGCGAGTAGGGGCCGATGGAGCGGGCGTGGATCTTGTCGTCCACCAGGTGCGAGAGCTTCATCATATAGATGTAGCCCACCGTCACCTGTTCGTCGAAGGCCTCCCCGGTGCGGCCGTCGTAGAGCGGGCTCTTGCCGCTCTCGGGGAGACCGGCGGTGCGCAGCTCCCCCTTGATCTGGTCGATGGAGGCGCCGTCGAACACCGGCGAGGCGCACCAGAAGCCGAGGGTGTGCGCCGCCCAGCCCAGGTGCGTTTCCAGGATCTGCCCCAGGTTCATACGGCTCGGCACGCCGAGCGGGTTGAGGATGATCTGCACCGGCGTGCCGTCCGGCATGTACGGCATGTCCTCCACCGGCACGATCTTCGAGACCACGCCCTTGTTGCCGTGCCGTCCCGCCATCTTGTCGCCCACCGAGACCTTGCGTTTGCGGGCGATGTACACCTTCACCAGCTTGACCACGCCCGGGGGCAATTCGTCGCCCCGGGTGACGCGTTCCACGTCCTTCTCGTGCTGGCGCGTGGCGCGCTCCAGGGCGCGCTGCGCCGCCTCCAGCACCTTCTTCACCCGCCGGTCCATGGCCGGGTCCTGGACGATGGGCATGCCCCACTGCAGGTGATCGAAGGCGATCTCCCGCAGGCGGTCGATGTTGAGCTTGGTGTTGGTGCGCACGATGATCTCGCCGGTTTCGGCATGCACCCAGCGTTCGCTGGTCTGGCCGTCGAGCAGCTCGATCAGGCGCTCGTCGCGCATCTCCTTGATCCGCGTCTCTTCCTTCTTCAAGACGCGGCGCAGGCGCTCCAGCTTCTTCTTCTCTTCCGCCTTGCCCCGGTCGTCGCGCTCGCGGCGGGAGAACACCTTGATGTCGACGACGATGCCTTCCATCCCCGGCGGCGCCTTGAGGGAAGCGTCGCGCACGTCCCCGGCCTTCTCGCCGAAGATGGCGCGCAGCAGCCGCTCTTCCGGCGACAGATCCGTCTCGCCCTTGGGCGTCACCTTGCCCACCAGGATGTCGCCGGACTTGACGCGGGCGCCGACCATGACGATGCCGTCCTCGTCCAGCTTGCGCAGCGCTTCCTCGCCGACGTTGGGGATTTCCCGGGTGATCTCCTCCATCCCCGCCTTGGTATCCCGCACCTGGCACTCGAACTCCTCGATGTGGATCGAGGTGAACTTGTCGTCCCGCACCAGGGCTTCGCTGACGATGATGGCGTCCTCGAAGTTGTAACCGCACCAGGGCATGAAGGCCACCAGCACGTTGTGCCCGAGGGCGAGCTCGCCGTCGCAGGT
This sequence comes from Candidatus Krumholzibacteriia bacterium, assembly GCA_035649275.1. Taxonomy (NCBI): domain Bacteria; phylum Candidatus Krumholzibacteriota; class Candidatus Krumholzibacteriia; species Candidatus Krumholzibacteriia bacterium. The sequence continues at coordinate 5,924 of DASRJW010000015.1, read as the reverse complement.
CGCCGGCCCGTCGGCCAGGATCTGACCCTTCTCGATCTTGTCGCCGGCGCGCACCAGGGGCTTCTGGTTCACGCAGGTGTCCTGGTTGGAGCGGCGGTACTTCTGCAGCCGGTATTCGTCCAGGCCGCCCAGGCCGCTGAAGTCCTCGATGGCGTCGTCTTTCCGCCCCTTCGACTGCACCAGCACCGTGTCGGCGTTGACGCTGCGCACCACGCCGGCGCGCTTGGCGATGACCACGGCGCCCGAGTCCCGCGCCACCTTCTCCTCCATGCCGGTGCCCACGAGGGGCGGCTCGGTCTGCAGGAGCGGCACCGCCTGGCGCTGCATGTTGCAGCCCATGAGGGCGCGGTTGGCGTCGTCGTGCTCCAGGAAGGGAATCAGCGACGCCGCCGCCGACACCGGCTGCTTCGGCGACACGTCCATGAACTGCACCTGCTCGGGCGTGACGAGCGGGAAGTCGTCGTGGAAGCGCGCCGGCACTTCCGGCTTGGCCAGGCTGCCATCGGCATGGAGCGCCTCGGTGGCCTGGGCGATGTGGAACTGGTCTTCCTCGTCCGCCGACAGGAAGACGATCTCCTCCATCGCCTTGCCGTCCTGGATGCGCCGGTACGGCGTCTCCAGGAAGCCGAAGCGATTCACCCGGGCGTAGGTGGAAAGGGAGGTGATGAGCCCGATGTTCGGCCCTTCCGGCGTCTCGATCGGGCACATGCGCCCGTAGTGGGTGTGGTGCACGTCGCGCACCTCGAAACCGGCGCGCTCGCGGGTGAGACCGCCGGGCCCGAGGGCCGACAGGCGCCGCTTGTGGGTGAGCTCGGCCAGCGGGTTCGTCTGGTCCATGAACTGGGACAGCTGGCTGGAGCCGAAGAACGACTGGATGACCGCGCTGATGGTGCGGGCGTTCACCAGGTCGTAGGGCGTGATCGTCTCCGCGTCCTGCAGGCTCATGCGCTCCCGGATGATGCGGGCCATGCGGGACAGCCCGAGGGAGAACTGGTTGGCCAGCAGCTCGCCGACCGAACGGATGCGGCGGTTGCCCAGGTGGTCGATGTCGTCGACCTCGCCGTCCGAGTTGGCCAGGTCGAGGAGCGAGGCGACGACGGCGACGAAGTCCGTCGGCGTCAGCGTCGGGTTCTCCAGCGGCACGTTCAGGTGCAGGCGCTGGTTCATCTTGTAGCGCCCCACGGTGGAGAGGTTGTAGCGGCGAGCGTTGAAGAACAGGCGCTCCAAGAGGGTGCGCGCCGTGTCCACGCTGGGCGGGTCGCCGGGGCGAAGCAGGTTGTAGATCTTCTTCAGCGCCTCTTCCTCGGTACGCGTCGAGTCGCGCTTCAAGGTGTTGCGGATGATGTCGTTCTCGCCATACTCCCCGGGCTGCATGACGAGGATGCTCTCCACCTCGGCGGTGCGCAGCGTGTTCAGGGTGTCCTCGGTGACCTCGTGCCCGGCCTCGATGAGGACCTCGCCGGTCTCACGGTTCACCACGTCTTCCGCGGTGTAGCGTCCCACCAGCGTCGCATCGCTCTTCGCCGGCCGCTTCGACACGGGCAGGCGCTCGGTCTTGAAGAACAGCTGCAGGATCTTGGCGTCCGTGTCCTGACCCACGGCGCGCAGCAGGATGGTGGCCGGCTGCTTGCGCTTGCGGTCGATGTGGACGTACATGACGTCGTTGATGTCGGTGGTGAACTCCACCCACGAGCCGCGGTAGGGAATGATCCGGGCGCTGAACAAGCGCTTGCCATTCGGGTGGATGGAGTCGGAGAAGAACACCCCCGGCGAGCGGTGCAGCTGGCTGACGATGACGCGCTCCGCCCCATTGATGATGAAGGTGCCCTTGTCGGTGATGAGGGGCAGGTCGCCCAGATAGACGTCCGCCTCCATGACGTCCTTGACCTTGCGCTCGCCGTCTTCGTCCACTTTGATGATGAGACGCAGCTTCGCCTTCAGCGGCGCCGCGAAGGTCAGATCCCGCTCCTGGCACTCGTCGACGGAGTACTTGGGCTCGCCGATCGTGTAGCTCACGAACTCGAGGACGAAGTTCTCCCGCGCCGAGACGATGGGGAACACCGTCTCGAACACGGACTGCAGGCTCTCCCCGGGCTTGTCCTTGCCGGTGGAGAGGATGAAATTCCTGTAGCTCTCGAGCTGGACATCGAGGAGATTCGGGATGTCCAGGAGATCCGGGATCTTGGAGTAGTTCTTGCGCTGGATCTTCTCCAAGTGCTTCACTTCCCCTTCAAGGTTGAGGATGGTGGGCTCACGGGAACCCTGCCAACGTGGTCCACACCGCGGCGCGCCGGCCGGCGCGGAAGGCGCTCGCCGCGGCGCGACCGCTCATGCAGCGGCGCGCGCAGCGCATGAACGCAGGCGGTCGACGGTCGTGCCGCGAGGACGACCGCAGGCCGCACCAGGGGATGCAACTACTTGATTTCGACGGTGCCGCCGACTTCTTCGACCTTCTTCTTGATGTCTTCGGCTTCGGCCTTGGGTACGCCTTCCTTGATCGGCTTGGGCGCCCCTTCGACGAGATCCTTGGCCTCCTTCAGCCCCAGGCCGGTGATGGCCCGGACGACCTTGATGACCTGGATCTTCTGCGCCCCGGAACTGGCCAGGACGGCGTCGAACTCGGTCTTCTCTTCCACCGCCACTGCCGCCGCTGGGCCGGCCGCGGGCATGGCCATCATGGGTGCGGCTGCAGTCACGCCGAACTTCTCCTCGAAGGTCTTGACGAGCTTGGACAGCTCGAGCACGGACATGCTCTCGACGAGCTCCATGATTTGTTCGACCTTGGAGGTGGTTGCTGTATCCGACATCTCGATCCTCTCTTCCTGTCACGTGTCCACATCGAAGTTCGGCGTCGCCGGCGAAGCGCCGCGCCGGAACCTTCATGCGCCCTCGGTTTCGGCGCGCTTCTTCGCATACCCATCGACCACGTTGGCGAAGCTCCGGAGCACCGCCGTGAGCGCGCCGGCGAATCCCGCCAGTGGCCCTTGCATCCCCGCCAGCACCTGGGCGAGGAGAACCTCGCGGCTCGGCAGCTTGGCGAGGGCCCGGATCTCCTGCACCGTCAGCAGGCGGCCCTCCATGCTGCCGCCGCGGATCTTCAAGGCCTCGTGGTCCTTGGCGAAGTCGCTCATCACCTTGGCCGCCGCCACCTGATCGGCGCGGTGCACGGCCCAGGCATTCGGTCCCTCCAGCAGAGGCTGCAGGCTCTCCAGCCCCGACCCCTGCAGGGCGCGACGGGCCAGGGTGTTCTTCACCACCTGGTAGTGCACGCCGGCGTCGCGGCACTTGCGGCGCAGCGCCATAATCGACGCCACGCTCATGCCGGTGAAGTCGGCCAGGACCACGCCCTGCGCCCCCTTCAGGACCCCGGCGAACTCTTCGACCTCGCGTACCTTGGCTTCCGTCGGCATCGACGCTCCTCCGCTAGGCCGTGACCGCGATGCTGTCCGCGTCGACACGCACCGACGGCCCCATGGTGCTGCTCACGTACGCCGAGAGGATGTAACGCCCCTTCGACGAAGCCGGCTTGGCCCGCAGCAATTCCTGCAGGAGAACAGTCATGTTCTCCGCCAGCTTCTCCTGGGGGAACGACGCCTTGCCCACCGGGGCGTGCACGTTCCCAGCCTTGTCGACGCGGTACTCGATCTTGCCAGCTTTGGCCTCACGGACGGCGCGGGCCACGTCGTCGGTCACGGTGCCGAGCTTCGGGTTCGGCATCAGGCCGCGGGGGCCGAGCAACCGCCCGAGCCTCCCCACCAGCGCCATCATGTCCGGGGTGGCGATGACGACGTCCACGTCCGTCCAGCCTTCCTGCACCTTGGTGACGTAGTCCTCGGCGCCCACGTGGTCGGCGCCGGCGGCGCGGGCATCTCGGTCCCGGTCGCCGCGGGCGAAGACGAGAATGCGCACCGTTTTGCCCGTCCCGTGGGGCAGCACCACGGCGCCGCGCACCTGCTGTTCCGCGTGCCGCGGATCGACGCCCAAGCGCACCACCATGTCGACGCTCTCGTCGAACTTCGCCTTCGCCATCTTCTTCACCAGCGCCGCCGCCTCGGGCACCGCGTATTCCTTGCCCGGCTCCACCTCGGCCACGGACTGGGTGTATTTCTTGCCGTGTTTCATCGCGTCCTCACGCCTCGATCTCGATGCCCATGCTGCGGGCGGTTCCCTCGATCATCCGGATCGCCCCTTCCAAACTCGTCGCGTTCAGGTCCGGCATCTTGGTCTTGGCGATCTCCGCCACCTGTGCCTTGGTGACCTTGCCCACCTTGTTGCGGTTGGGCTCGCCGGAGCCCTTCTCCAAACCCGCGGCCTTGACCAGGAGCACCGACGCCGGCGGCGTCTTGGTGATGAAGGAGAAAGACCGATCCTGGAAGACCGTGATCACCACCGGGGTGACGGTCCCGGCCTGCGCCTGGGTGGCGGCGTTGAACTGCTTGCAGAACTCCATGATGTTGACGCCGTGCTGGCCCAGGGCCGGCCCCACCGGCGGCGCCGGGTTCGCCTGGGCGGCGGTGATCTGCAGCTTGATCTGCGTCAGGACCTTCTTGGCCACGCTGGCTCCTACCACCTCTCGCTCTTTGCGGAAGCCTCACCCCGCACGGGGCTACAGGCGTTCCACCTGCAGGAAGTCGAGCTCCACGGGGGTCTCGCGCCCGAAGATGCCGACCATGACCTTGAGCTTGCCGCGCTCGGGGTTGATCTCGTCGATCACCCCGTTGAAATCCGTGAACGGCCCGTCGATGACCTTGACCTGCTCGCCGACGTGGAAGGGGATCTCGCGGATCTCCTTCGTTTCCTTGGTCTTGGTCTCGCCGCGCTTCAGGATCCGGTCCACTTCCTTGTCCGGCACCGGCACCGGCCGGTTGCCGGTCCCGACGAAGCGGGTCACCCCGGGGATGTTGTTGACCAGGTGCAGCATCTCCTCGTCCAGCTCGAGCTGCACGAGCACATAGCTGGGGAAGAACTTCCGGTTCACCTTGACCTTCTTCCCCTTCTTCATCTCGGTCACTTCTTCCATGGGAATCAGCACCTGACCGAAACGGTGCTTCAGGCCTTGCAGCTCCACGGCTTTCTCGATGCTCTGCTTCACCTTGTTCTCGTGCCCCGAGTAGGTGTGCACCACGTACCATTTGCAGTGCGGATTCGTGACCGCCACACTCGTGTCGGCCCCCGCGGTTTCGGCTTGCACCTTCTTCTTTTCCTCGCTCATGGCCCTATCGGACCTCGTTCGCTCGACCCTGGCGCTCCTGGAACCACCGTCTCAGGTGAGCTTGGTCACCAGGAGCGTGATCGTGTTGTTGAGAATCAGGTCCACGACCCCGACGAACGCGGCGATGATCAGCACCGCGATGATCACGACCAGGGTCTGACCCTTCAACTCCGTGGTGCTCGGCCAGGTCACCTTCGTCATCTCCGCGCGGACCTCCCGCAGGAAGGTGATGGCCTTGCGCACCAGTCTCTTCACCATGCTTGCGACCCGTTTCTCTTGGCACGCGAGGAGGGACTTGAACCCCCAACCGCCGGATTTGGAATCCGGTGCTCTGCCAATTGAGCTACTCGCGTACGCCCAGGAGCGCTGGCACCTCCGCGCTCAGCGCGTTTCCTTGTGCGCCGTGTGCTGGCGACAGAACCGGCAGTACTTGCGATGCTCGATCCTCTCGGCGTGCGTCCGCTTGTTCTTCGTCGTGACGTAGTTGCGGCGCTTGCATTGACCGCACGCCAGCTGCACTTGATCCCGCATCGTCTGACCATTCCTCCGTGGGCACGCTCAGGCGTGGATTTTGGCGACGACGCCGGCGCCGACGGTGCGACCGCCCTCGCGGATGGCGAAGCGCAGGCCCTCCTCCATCGCGATCGGCGTGATCAGCTCCACGTCCAGCTCCACCGTGTCCCCTGGCATCACCATCTCCACCGCCGCCGGC
>DASRJW010000014.1 GCA_035649275.1 Candidatus Krumholzibacteriia bacterium | reverse complement strand
AAGGTCTCGACGAACGCGGGCGCTTCCAATCGCACCAGTGGGCGGAAATCCCCGACGATCTCTCCGTCCTCTACATGACCGGTGGCTTGAAGCGGGTGCGGCGCATGGTCGAGGGCCATTCGCGTTTCGCCGATTACGTCCCGGATACGGCACGCTGGGTACGCGCCGTCTGGCACCGCGGCCAAGCCGCATTGCTCCTGCGGCGGCTCGGGATCCCGCTGCTGCGTTTCGACCGCCTGCGCCAATCGGGCACTGTGGATGCGTATCGCGGCCACCTCGACGTCCTCGGCGGCACCCTCCTGGCGCGTGATGCGATCACGTCGCCCATGCCCTGGCCAGACGACCTGCCCTGGGCGGCGCCCTCGGCCGGCGAGTTCGACATCCAAGCGGAGCAGCAGCGTCCGCCCTATCTCGGCGTCGTCGACTTCCGCGTCTACCGCCGGCCGAGCGGTTGTAGCGCCCATGTGTTCGTGCGCGATCTGCCGCCGGCGCGATCGGGCTTCATGGCATGGCTGTGGTCGCGGCGCTGGATGCCGTTCACCGCGGCGCCGAATCTGGCTTTCCTCCGCGCCGATGTGCAGGCCGCCGCCCAGGAGTCGGGACACCGGGTGCAGTTCGAGTCTCGCGAGCACGATGGCGCCCCGGCGCCGCTGGCGCCCATCCGGGCGCTGACCGACACGTTCTCCACTCTGGTCCAGGGCAAGGGGGACATCTCAAGCGTTGGCGCGGCGACGCGCCACCCCGCGCCGGGCCACGGCCCGGGCGGGCGCTGACGGGAGGCCTGGGTGGCCTCCTCGCTCGACGCCTTCTTCCAGCCCGCCTCGGTGGCGGTGATCGGCGCTTCCCGGCGCCGCGGCTCGCTCGGCCGGGAGATCCTGCACAACATCATCGAGTACGAGTTCAACGGCAAGCTCTTCCCGGTCAATCCCGACGCCGAGTTCATCCATTCGATCAAATGTTATCCCTCGGTGCGCGCCATCCCGGACGAGGTGGAGCTGGCGATCATCGTGGTGCCGCGGGCCGCGGTGCTGGATGTCGCGCGCGAGTGCGGCGAGAAAGGCGTCAAGGGCATCGTCGTCATCAGCGCCGGCTTCAAGGAGACCGGGGCCGAGGGGCTGGCACGCGAGCAGGAGCTGGTGAAGATCGTGCGCGAGTCCGGCATGCGTCTCATCGGCCCGAACTGCATGGGGATCTTCGCCACCCACCCGAAGGTGCGGTTGAACGCCACCTTCGCTCCGGTCGTGCCCATCGAGGGCGACGTGGCCTTCATGTCCCAGAGCGGTGCCATGGGCGTGGCCATCCTGCACGCCATCGCCCGCATGAACGTGGGCCTCTCCTTCTTCGCCAGCGTGGGGAACAAGGCCGACGTCTCCGGTAACGACCTGCTCACCTACTGGGAAGGCGACGAGCGCACCAAGGTGATCGCTCTCTATCTGGAATCGTTCGGCAATCCGCGGCGCTTCACCCGCATCGCCAAGCGCATCACCCGTTCCAAGCCCATCATCATGGTGAAGTCGGGCCGCACCGCTGCCGGCGCCCGGGCGGCGACGTCGCACACCGGCGCCCTCGCCGGCGGCGAGCTGGCCGTGGAAGCACTCCTCGGGCAAGTCGGCGTCCTCCGCGCCCACTCCATCGAAGAGATGCTGGATCTGGTGGCTGCCTTCAGCCGCTGCCCCATCCCGCGCGGCGACCGGGTCGCGGTGCTGACCAACGCCGGTGGGCCGGCGATCATGGCGACGGACACACTCTTGGCTTTGGGGATGCAAATGGCGGCGCTGGCAGCGGAAACGCAGGAGGATCTCCGCTCCTTCCTCCCACCCGAGGCCAGCGTGCAGAACCCGGTGGACATGATCGCCAGCGCCAGCGCCGACGACTACCGCCGCGCTCTCGAAGTGCTCCTCGCCGACCCGGGGGTGGATCTGGTGCTCGTGGTCTCCGTGCCGCCACACATGCTGGTGCCCGACGATGTCGCCGGCGCCATCACCGAGGTCACCCGGCGTCACACGAAGCCGGTGCTCTCCACCTTCATGGCCAAGGAAGAGTTTTACGAGCACTTCCCCCGCCTCCATCCCGAGAGCCCGCCGCTCTACCGCTTTCCGGAATCGGCGGCGCGGGCGGCCGCGGCGCTGTATCGCTACCACCGTTGGAAGCAACGACCGGCCGGCGAGGTGCGTACCTACGAGGTGGATCACGCGCGCGCCGTGCAGCTGACCCAGGCTTGCCTCGGCCGGGGCGGCGGTCCGATGTCTCAGGAGGACGCCTTCGCCTTGCTGCACTCCTACGGGATCCCGGTGGCGTCGGTGCGTCGCGTGCACGCGGCGCACGAGGCGGTGGCGGCGGCCCAGGTCCTGGGCTACCCCGTGGTCCTCAAGACCGCCGACCCGCGCATCGTGCACAAATCCGATGCCGGCGGCGTCGCTCTCGACCTGCGCAACGCCGAAGCCGTCGAGCACGCCGTGCATGCCATGAGCGAAAGCATCCGCCGCGCCCACGGCTTCATCAACGATGATTACGTCGTGCAGCGCCAGGCGCCAGCAGGCCGGGAAGTCATCCTCGGCATGGCCCAGGATCCCCTCTTCGGCCCGCTGCTCATGTTCGGCTCCGGGGGCCGTCACGTCGAGGTCTTCAAGGACATCGTCTTCCGGGTGCTGCCGCTCACCGACGTCGACGCCCACGAGATGGTGACCTCCATCAAGGGCTACCCGCTGCTCACCGGCTTCCGTGGCGAGCCGGCCGTGGACGTCACCCTGGCCGAGGAAATGGTGCTACGATTGGCGCAGCTCGTTTCCGATTTCGACTGCATCCAGGAGATGGACATCAACCCGTTCATCCTGGTGCCGCGCCGCGCCGACTGCATGGCGGTGGACGTGCGCATCCAGCTGAGCGCGCCGGCGAACGCAACGTAGTCCACCCGCACCGGCTCTTCCTCGCCGGAAGGAACGAACATGCACGGCCGTACCGTCTTCAGCGGCATCCTGGCGATCCTCCTCGTCCTGGCGCTGCTCGGGGGCCTGGCTTACTTGCAGGGCCCGCCGCCCTCGGCGCCGCGCCGCGAGAAGCTCGAGCAGCCTCTGGGTGCAACGACGACCGCCGAGAGCGGAGCAGCAGGCGGCGCCGGCAAGACCGCCGCGAGCGGCCACGGAACGGAAGCGGGGCGGCGGACCGAGAGCGCCGCCGTCGGCGCCGCACCGGGCAGCGGCACGAATCCCCTCGAGGTGTTCGTGGATCTCGAAGCCGGGGAGTTCGAGATCGTCCCCGCCGGAGTCGGCAAGTCGATCCTGGTCGAGGCGGACTACGACGAGACCATGCATCGACTGGAGCACGAGTTCCTCGCCGATGCCGCGCACGGCGACCGCTTCCGGCTCAGCTTCACCACCCGCGGCCCCTGGAGACACCTGCGCCGCGCCGTGGGCGAGGCCACCGGGCGCGGCAGGAGCAGAGATGGCAGGGGTCGCGCCACCCGCGTGCGGGTCGAGTTGCCCGTGGGTGTGCCCATGGCACTGCATCTCCACCTGGCCAAGGGCAGCGCTCGCATCGATCTCACCGGCCTCTCTCTCCGCCGGCTCGTTCTGGATCAGGCCATGGGTGACGCGGATCTCGTCCTCAAGGAGCCCAACCCGGTGGAGATGGAAGAGCTCGACGTGCACGCCAAGATGGGCGACGTGACGCTCTCGGGCCTCGGCCATGCCCACACCCGCCGTCTCGACTTCGGGGGCAGCATGGGTTCGTACGAGCTGGACTTCGACGGCCCCTGGGCGGCGGATCTCGAGGGCTCCATCAACATCACCATGGGGAATGCCATCGTCGACGTGCCTTCCGAGGTGATCCTGGAGCTCGCCAACCGGCGCGTGGTCCTGGGGAGTCTCGAAACCTCCGCCGCCCGCTCGGAACCAGGACCAGAAAAGAAGGGGCGGCGGCTCGTACTGCAGACCGCCGTGCACTTCGGCAATCTCAGCATCCGTTGAGGTCCACGCCTCGTGAGGGTTCGAGTGTGACCTCCAGCTGGAGTTTCATCGGTACAGGGACTTGAGTCGGCTCCAGGTGGTTGCCTCCACCGAAACGGCTACTTCCTTCCATTTGCGCTGCCCGCCGTCGCTGCTTAGATTACCGCTGCCCCGGAGCGGGTAGTCCAGACAGGCTTCGTGCGCGATAGGTCGCGGTGGTTCGTGTCGCGTCCCGGTGCGCTGCTGCAGGCTCCCCTCTCCGCTTCGACCAGCCGGTGCGGGCGGTGACGCCCCTTGAGTCGAGGCCTCGAGCGAAACGCCGCCTCTCGCCCTTCGCAGAGGCGTCACTTCCTCTCCCAGAGGCGTCACTTCCTCTGCCAGCGGAGATCCCGCGCCCCAGGCCTCGCCGTGGTGGCGCTCTTCGCACTCTTCGCACCGTCTATCGACGTCGGCCCGGCTTGGAGTTGGATCGAGGCGACGCCGCCCTTCCAGCATCCCGAGCGCTTCCCGGGCCTGCAGCCGATCCTCGAGAACACCGGCAAGAACGTGCACAACTGCGGCAACATCCTGTTCCTCGTCAGCAACTTCGGTCTCTTCGGCTCGACTCCCGACCTGCCCCCCTTTCCCTGGAGGGAAGCCCCTTCTCTGCAGTGGCCGGCGGCGAGCGGCATCGAGTACCTGTTCGCCGCCGGACTCTGGGTCGGAGCGGTGAAGTCCGGCGAGAAGTTGGTGACGACCGGCGCCTTCCCCTTCGAGTTCTTCCCCGGGCTCTTGCCACAGCAGCGGATGTACACGACGCACGAGGGGGCGCGCGGTGGTGCCCGCGCTCCGGCGCCGAACGCCGACGACGACCGCGACGGGCGCACCGACGAGGATTGGCTGAACGGGTTCGACGACGACGGCGACGGCCTGGTGGACGAGGACTTCGCCGCCATCTCCAATCAGATGTTCTCCTGCGAGTACAACGACTTCGATCCGATCATCCGGCTCAACCTCCCCGAGCACAAGCCGCTCGGCGTCCTGGTGCAGCAAGCGACCTACTGCTGGGAGGAGCCGGACCGTGACGATTTCATCGCCTTTGACTTCAAGATCATCAACAAGGGCACCGAACCCCTCTTCGACCTCTACATCGGCTTCTGGGCCGATGCCGATATCGGCCTGCGCGCCAACAACCGCAGGGCCGAGGACGATGAGGCGGGCTTCTGGGAAGGGATCCTCCCCGCGCGTACGGGCACGGAGGTGAAGAACGTCAAGCTCTCCATGGGCTACATGTTCGACGACGATGGGGACGACGGCCGAGCGCCCGGTACCATCGGCCTGGCTTTCCTCGGTGCGCAGGATCCGGGTTCCGACACGGGACCGCGGTTCATGTCGCTCCGTAACTTCCGCTTCTTCTCCGCCCGCGCCCCGTTCTCTCTCGGCGGCGATCCGAACAACGACGAGGAAGCCTACGCCATCCTCGACGGCACGGCGCCGCAGTCGTTGCCGCCTCCCGGAGGGCCGAACGAACTGCGCCCGGCCACGGTCGCCCGCAGGGCGGACGACTATCGTCTCTTGGTCTCGACCGGGCCGTTCCCGGTGGTGAATCCTGGCGACACGCTGGGCTTCCAGGCGGCGCTCGTGCTCGGCGATGGCTTCGACGGCATGATCGAGAACGCCAAGGCGGCGCAGCTCACCTACGATGGTGTTTGGCTCGACTGCGACCAGAACCCGACCACCGGGGTGAGCGGGCGGGAAACACCGGTCTGCGGCCCGGAGCTCACGGGACGGGTGTTCCGCCTCGATCCCTGCGACAGCATTTGCGACTTCGCGCCGCCCTCCGACCCGCGCTGTTTCGCCACCGTCCCCACCGACGCCTGCGTGTGGATCAACGCCGACTGCGAGTTCGAGAGGCTGACCGAATTCCCCACCGGCGTGGAGGGCAAGGAGTGCCTCATCCACTGGCTGGTGAGCACGGCGCCGCCGCCGCCTTCCATGCGCCTGCAGGCCAGCGAAAACCGCGTCGACATCCTCTGGGACAATGCGAGCGAGACGGCACCGGACCTGCGCACCAACATTCTCGACTTCGAGTCCTACCGCATCTGGCGAGCCGAACACTGGACCCGTCCCCTGGGCACGGACGAGCGCACCGGCCCTGCCTCCAACCTGTGGATGCTGCTCGCCGAATACGATCTGCAGCACAACGGCATCGGTGCCGACACCGGCCTCCAGTCGCTGCTCTACACCCCGCAGATTCCCGCGGCGGCGGTGGAGTACTACCGGGAATGGTTCGCGGCGCACCCGTACCTGGAACCCCCGGACCTGCCGGGGTTCACGCCCGACCAGAACGACACCGCCAAGGCTCTGAGCAAGGGAACCCGCTACTACCGCTACACCGATCCGCCGCTCAAGAGCTCCGGTTGTGTGCACGATGCCGGAGCGCCGGGCCACTGCGAGACCGTGCCTTGCCCCGCGGATGGCCGTTGCCCGGCGGTGACCACCGCGAAGGGTGTGGTGGCGACGCGTTGCAACGACCGCGGCTGGTGCCAGGAGACCGCACCGGGACCCCATAGCGGCGTCCACTATTTCTACAGCGTCACCGCCACCGACCATCGGACCGAGCTCGAGAACGGTGTCTACGTCGCCGTCGGTCCAGGCCTGGCCGGGGATCCGAGCTCGAACTTCGTCTACCTCACACCCCCGACGGACGCGCTGCCCCCGGAGCGCTGGGCCGACGCCAGCAGCGAGATCTACGTGGTGCCGAATCCGGCGACGCGGCAGTCGCTCAGCGACTGGCAGCTGCAGCCCAACAACGATGACCCCACGGGCGTGAAGGTCGAATTCCACAACCTGCCGCGCTCCCGGGGCAGGGTCAGCGTGTTCACCTTGGCCTCGGACCTGGTGGTGGAACTGCCCTTCGATGGCAGCACGGGGAACGGCACCCTCGCCTGGGATCTGCTCTCGCGCAACGGTCAGGAAGTCACGAGCGGCGTCTACCTCTACGTCGTCGAGGCGGAGCAGTTCGACCGCGTCGTGGGCAAATTCGTGGTCATCCGCTGACGCTTCGGCCAACGCTCCATCCACATTCCACGCTCCCGTCCAATGCCCCTGATGCCAGCGCCGGTCCGAAACTTGCGTTTTCTTGCCTGCGAAATTGCACCGCCTCCGCGTGGAGCGCTACCCTTCCTCTGCACGGAACCATCGCCCCGGCGCGGAGCCCAGCGAAGAGAGAAGCATGCGAACACACTCCCGCAAAGCGCGCACCCTCCTCGGCCTGATCTTGCTTCTGGCTCTCGGTTGCGCCAGCGCCACGAAGCGGCTGGAACAGGGCGCCGAGCTCGAGCAGCAAGGCCGCTACGCCGAGGCGGCGGCGCGCTACATCCAGGCTCTCCGCAAGGATCCGGGCATGCCCGAGGCGC
>DASRJW010000013.1 GCA_035649275.1 Candidatus Krumholzibacteriia bacterium | reverse complement strand
TGGGGGTTGTCTACAAGGTCCGCCGGCAGGAGGCGGACGGCTCCAGCCGGCCGGTCGCGAGCGTGGGCCTCGGGCCCACGGAGGTCGATGATCGCGGGAGAGAGATCGGGTTCCTGGGGCATGCGCAAGTTGCCCGGCCGGCTCACGTCGAGTTGTACTTCTCGATGATGCGGCGGACGAGCTCCGAGGTGGAGAAGCCCTCGACGATGGGCACGAGCTCCACCTTGCCGCCGTAGCTCTCCACCAGGTCCCGGCCCACGACCTCGTGGAGGGCGTAGTCGCCGCCCTTCACCAGGATGTCCGGGCGGATGAGCTCGATGAGGGCTACGGGCGTGGGTTCCGCGAACAATGTGACGAAGTCCACGCAATCGAGTGCGGCCAGAACGTGGGCGCGTTCCGCCTCGCCGATGAGGGGACGCCGTTCGCCCTTGAGACGGCGCACGGAGGCGTCGTCGTTGATGCCGACGATGAGGATGTCGCCGAGCGAGCGCGACTTCTGCAACAGCTTGATGTGCCCCACGTGCAGGATGTCGAAGCAGCCATTGGTGAAGACGATACGCTTGCCCTGGCCGCGGGCCTGGGAAACGACTTTCGGAATCTCGCTGCGGGCGACGATCTTGGCACCCTCGTAGAGAGAAGTGCCTTCGAGGGCGCGGAGGATTTCGTCCCGGCCCACGGCGGCGGCGCCGAGCTTGCCGACCTCGATGCCGGCGGCCAGGTTCGCGAGCTCGGCGGCGGACTCGGGCTCGCTGCCGCCGAAGAGCGCCATGGCGAAGACGCTGATGACGGTGTCGCCAGCGCCGGTGACGTCGTAAACCTCGCGAGCCGAAGCGGGAATGTGCAGCGCCGGGCGCTCCGGCCGCAGGAGCGTCATGCCCTCGTGGCCGCGCGTGACCAGGAGGCCGCCGCCGTGGATCTCGGCGAGCACCTTGTGACCGGCGCGGGCGATCTCCTCGTCGTTGTGTGCGGGAACGCCGGCCGCGGCTTCGAGCTCCTTGCGGTTGGGCGTGACGAAATCGAAACCGAGGTAGCGAGTGTAATCGGCACCCTTGGGATCGGCCAGGATGGGCTTGCCCTCCTGCTGGGCGGAGCGGCGCGCCGCGGCCAGCAGCTGGCGCGTGAGGACGCCCTTACCGTAGTCGCTGCAGATGACGCCGGAGACGTGGGGGGCGCGCGCCGCAATGCGTTCGATGAGCTGCTGTTGCAGCTCGTCGCCGATGCGCTGCCTGTACTCGCGGTCGACGCGGAGGATCTGCTGGGCGTGGGCCATGACGCGGAGCTTCGCCGTAGTGGGGCGATGCGCGTCCTCGAGGACGTCCTCCGTGTGCACGCCGATGTCGGCAAGGAGCTGGCGCAGGCGGGCGCCCTTGTCGTCGCGGCCGCAGACGCCGACGAGCCAGACCTCGCAGCCGAGGGCCACGAGGTTCTGCGCCACGTTGGCGGCGCCACCCAGCCCGTCGTGGTACGCCTGCCATTCGACCACCTGCACCGGCGCCTCGGGAGAGACGCGCTCGACGTTCCCCCAGACGTACTCGTCGAGCATCAAGTCGCCGACGACGAGGACCTTGGCTCCTCGGCCCCGGTCGAGGGCGTCGCGCAAGTTGGTGTTCGAAGCCTTCATGATGCGCTCACTCCCGGATCGACGGTGTCAAACTCAGGGCCGATTCTATCATGAGACGGTGGTCTTCATTCACCGAGGCCGGTCTCCACCATCTCGCACAGGATGTGCCCGAGCGTGATGTGGCATTCCTGGATGCGGGCCGTGTCCTGCGCCGGGATGACGATGGCGTGGTCGACGAGGCTCCGAATCGAACCGCCCGACCTACCCAGGAAAGCACCGGTCACGCAGCCGATCTCCTTGGCGCGCACGATGGCGCGCTTCACGTTCGCCGATTCGCCGCTCGTGCTGATGCCGAGAGCCACATCGCCCCGGACGGCGAGCGCTTCGATCTGGCGTTCGAAGATGTGTTCGAAGCCGTAGTCGTTCCCCACCGAGGTCAGGATCGACGTGTCCGTGGTGAGGGCGACGGCGGGCAGGCCGCGTCGTTCGCGCAGATAGCGGCCGACCAGCTCGGCGGCGATGTGCTGGGCGTCGGCGGCGCTGCCGCCGTTGCCGAAGACGAGGAGCTTGCGGCCATCGCCCAGGGCGCGCCGCGTGGCTTCGACGAGTGCGGCGAAAGGCGCGAGCACCTCGGGACCGAGCCGGAGCTTGAGCTCGGCGCTCTCGCGCAAGCGCTGTTGGATGTGGTCCATGTCGTCCCCGCCTTGTCCTGAGCGTGCAAGCCGAAGCGTAGCAAGCACTTCCAGGGCCGTCAAGGAACCCCTGTGGGGCCTCTGGAGCGTTTCCCGGGAGTCGCCGTCGCGGTTATAGTGCAAGGCTACGCCGTTTGCTCGCCAGATACTGTTGTGCCAGTCCGAGGTGAAGGCCAGCGTCGGCTCGTATCGGGGAGAATAACGCTGCGAGCCGGCGATGCCGGAGCGGAGGCGGCGATGAGTCAAGGCGAAGTACTGGTCTTCGAGAACGGCGTCGTCCGCACGCTCGATCCGGAATCTCCACGGCTAGCGGATTGGGTCTTGGTGGAAGGCGGCCGCGTCCGTCGCGTGGGCAGCGGGGAGCCGTACGCCCGAAGCGAGGCGCGGCGGATCGATCTCGGCGGGCGCGCCCTCATCCCAGCCTTCACCGATGCCCACGTGCACCTGACCTGGATCGCCACCTCCTTCATGGGCCCCGACCTGTCGTGGACCGAGGATCCCGAGGAGGTCGCGCTCGGAGTCGGCCGCTGGGAAGAGAAAGGGCGAGGTCCGGGGGGAGAGTGGATCGTCGGCAGTGGCTTCGACGAGAGCACGTGGACGGAGAAGCGCCTGCCGACCCGACGCGAGCTGGATGCGGCGGTGAAGAACCGGCCCGTGCTGGTCAAGCGCGTCTGCGGGCACGTCGGTGTGGTCAACTCGCAGGCCCTGAAGGATCTGCCCCCGGGGGCGCACACGGATCGGGAGAGCGGGCGCATCGCCGAGACGGACCTGTGGGCGCTGAACGATCGCTTGCGCCCGGGCCCGGCGGAACTGGCCGAGATATTGCCGCGCGTCGTGGACCGGCTGCACTCGCACGGGATCACGGCAGTCCACGACGTGACGTCGGCCGAGATGTTCCGCGCCCTGCAGATCGGCCGCGCCCGGTGGACCTTGCCAGTCCGCGTCTCGTGCTCGCTGCCTGCGGACAAACTGGCATCATTGCGCGCCTGCGGCATGCAGAGCGGCCTCGGCGACGCGACGCTCCGCATCCTCGGCATCAAAGTGTTCGTCGATGGCTCGCTCGGTGCGCGCACGGCATTCCTGCGCGAGCCGTATACCGATGACGCCGCCACGCGAGGGGCAGCGCTCTACACCCCCGATGTTCTCGCAGCTCTAGTCGAGGATGCAGATGCGGCCGGCCTGCAGCTCATGATCCATGCTATCGGCGATGCCGGACTGGAGCGCGTGCTCGACGTCGTGGGAACCCGTTTCGCGAACGGCAACCCGCTGCGGCACCGGCTCGAGCACGTGGAGGTGACACCGCCAGATCTGGTGCACCGCCTCGTTGCTTCCGGGCTCTATGCTTGCGTGCAGCCTAACTTCGTCGGGCGCTGGTCGCAGCCGGGGGGTATGAACGAACAGCGACTCGGTGCACGGCTCGCCCACTGCAATGCCTACCGCACCCTGCTCCGAGCCGGCGTGCCGCTCAGCTTCGGCTCCGACTGCATGCCCCTCGGGCCGATGGAGGGGCTGCGCGCTGCGGTCCAGCATCCTGATCCGGCGCAGGGACTGTCACCGCTCGAGGCGGTGGGGCTGTACACGGCCGCGTCGGCCTTCGTCGTCGGGGCCGAGAAGAGGCACGGTCGGATCCGCCCCGGAATGTCGGCGGATTTCGCCGTGCTGAGCGAGGATCCAGCCACGCCGGAAGGCATCGCGAATGCCCGCGTGGAGGCGACGTATTTCGAGGGCCGTCGTGTGTACAGCCGGGAGGGCTGAGACACCGGTCCCAGGCGCGGAGCGCATGCAGACCGAGCGACCCAAACCGCTACGCCAGGGTCCAAGAGTTGCGAGCGGGTCTCGAGCTCATTAGATTGCCTCCGCACCTGACCGAGGGCGACGACGCCCTGCCGCCATCGGGGTTGCCGCGTCGGCTGCTTGGGTCCAGTACCTGAACGCAAGGGGCGCAGCGTGCACGCACTGCGTGTCGTTCGATCCGCTGTTTTCCTGTGCTTCGTCCTACGTGCGGCGATCGTTCTTGCGGCCTCGGGGAAACCCCTCGATCCTCTCGTGCAGGCGTCCAACCGGTTCGGGGCCAAGCTCCTGGGCGAAATTTACCGGCAGAATCCGCGGCAGAATGTCTTCATCTCGCCCGCGAGCATCGCGCTCGCACTCGGAGTGGCCTGGAGCGGCGCCAGAGGCGAAACGCGCGCGGAGATGGGGCGTTGCCTGGGAATCGAAGGCCTCGGCCTCGATTCGTTACACGCCGGCACTGCGGGGCTGCTCCGGTCCATCCACCGTAAGGATCCCGGCATCGAGCTCGAGATCGCGACCTCGCTCTGGGTGGCGTCCGGGGAGGCTCTCCGCCGCGACTTCGTCGAGCGTACCGCCAAGGCGTACGAGGCGCAGGTGGTGCAGCTCGAGCCCGGCGACACCGCCGCACGGATCGATGCCTGGGTGCGGGAGAAGACGCATGGGAAGATCGACTCGATCGTGGACAAGTTGCCTCACGACCTCGTGCTGGAAATCCTGAACGCAGTCTATTTCCACGGCGCCTGGGCCGAGGAATTCGACGAGAAGGAGACACAGGAGAAGCCATTCCATTTGCTCGGCGGAGGGGTCGAGCCGCTGCCGATGATGGCGCGCTATGGGACCTACCCTTACTTCGAGGGCGCTGGATTCAGGGCTGCGGCATTGGCATACGTGGGCGACATGATGCATCTCTGCGTCGTGTTGCCGGATAGCCAATCGGGTCTCGGCGCGGTGATCGCGAGCCTGGCGAGCGACACCGGGTGGGGCTGGGCGCAGCAACTCGAGCCGAGGTATGGCGAAGTGGTCCTGCCGCGCTTCACGCTGACTTACGACCTGACCATGAACGAGGTACTGAAGAAGATGGGAATGGAGCGCGCCTTCGACCCAGGGAGGGCCGACTTCAGCGGTATGGCAGGCGTCGCCGGTGACATCTGGATCAACCGGGTTCGGCACAAGAGCTGGGTCGAGGTGAACGAGCGCGGGACAGAGGCCGCTGCCGTCACCGAGGTGGAGATGACAAAAGGTACGGAAGCCGTGGCCCCGAGTAAGCCGTTCCGGCTGATAGTCGACAGGCCGTTTCTCTGTGTCGTCCGCGACCGCATGACGGGCCTCGTCTTGTTCCTCGGGGTCGTGACGCATCCGCAACAGCTTTGAGGATCTTGCTCCCACAGTCGCCGGCCGGGCCAGGTGGAAGGGCCGCCGCGTCGAAGGGCCGCCGGGTTGAAGGCCCGGCCGGGCCGTGCTAAGATCCCGCGGCTCTGCGTTGCTCGGACACTGGCCGCTCTGGCCGTTGGGCCGGGGCGGCGATTTTGTGGAGGTATGGATGTCCCTCGGGATCAAGCGCACCAAGCCGATGCGAGCGATCCACACTTCCTTCGAGGGCACGCCGGGAGACATCCCGCTGCGCTTGGAGGAGATGTTCGGCTGGGCGCTCGGGCGCAGGCTGCGCACAGGAGACAAGGATTCGTCGGGACGGTACAACCTCCCCTGGACGGCTGTGCTGCACGACGAAGATGGAACGACGCCGGAAACGCCGCGGAAGATCGAGCTCTGGATGCCCATCGATGGAGCCGGGCCGAGCCAGGGCAATTACGTCGTGAAGGACATCCACCACGGCAACGTGGCCTTCATGATCCACAAGGGGCCGATGTCGAAGTTCCAGGAGAGCATCGACCAGCTCTTCGAGTGGGCGAAGCAGAAGGAACAGCCCTACCGCGGGCGCGTGCATCGCCGCATTTACGTGCGTGGGGTGGATGCGAACCCCGAGGACCCCGACTGGGAAGCGGAAATCCAGATTCCGCTGCTGGCCGGGCGCAGCGTCGTCTGAGGCTGGCGGCAGCCGTGCTCGGGCGGGTCGCGTGATGACGTGGTGGCGGGCTCGGGCTGGCTTCATCAAGATGTGCCGGCGCTGCTCGCCTGGCCGCGCGCGGTCCTCGGGCTCTCCCGCGATCTCGACAGCAGCATTGGTTGCCATTCTTCTCGGCAGCTTGCCGCATTGGTCATACGCACAGACCGAAACGCCCGCACCAGAGTTGTCCGGAGTAGGTGCGAGTGCCGCTCGCCGGCTCGTGCTCGTCGGGCTCGAGTTTGGTGCCATCGATGTGGACCTGCCGCATCCCGAGCGACCCGGCGAATCCTTCGGCTCGCAGTTCCGTCTCGGGCTCCAGGCGGGTTACGAGATCACGCGGTGGCTTGGACTGGATGCCGAGGTGGGCTTCTCGTTCCTCGGCGAGTCGGATTCGCTGAATGCGATTCTGGAGGGACAAGGCCGCGAGCCCGGAGCCGCGTACACGCTCGTGGATTGCGGCGTCGGCGTGGTGGCCCGGTGGCCTCTGGGCTCGGGACGCTGGGCCCCGTTCCTGCGCGCCAGCGGCGGACTCGCGTCGCTCGCGCTCTCTTCCCCTGACGGTGGCACGCGGGAAACCGATCCGAGCTGGAGCGCCGGCGGCGGTGTGGAGTGGACCGTGGCGCGTCCCGTCGTACTGCGTTTCCAGGGACGCTGGCTCGGTCAGCGGACCGACGACGGTATCACCCGGAGTCATGCCACGGCGGAGCTGGCGGTTTTCTATTCGTTCTACGCCGGTAACTTCGAATAGCGCATCGAGTGGATCAAGCACTTCTCAATCTCACCTGCTGGACTTTCACCTGGCCTTCCCTCAAGTCGAGCACGGAGACGCTGCCCAGGTCGTCCACTCCCTGCTTGTCCGAAGGAAGCGTCGGGCTACCGGGGTCGAAAAAGACGACGCCCTCGTGCTCCTCGGTCCGCTGTCGATGCGTCCCACCGAATGCGACGGCATCCACCAGCCGGCCGAACCGCCTTTTCATCAGATCGGGTACGGGCTTGGTGAACTGGAGCCCGGCGTCCTCCACCACGATCGCCTTGTCCGGCTTTGTGAGGTTGAAGGTGAGGCCAACGCTCAGGCCGGCCGCCTCGATCACCTTCAGGGGCCCCACGTCTTGTCGCCCGACGGGGATCCAGCCCTTGCCGTCGCCCGCCGGGACCAGCACTGGCGCAACCGCAGCAAGGCGGCCGAGAATGCCCTTCTGGCCGATGTCTCCAAGGTGGACGATGAGGTCGACGCCGACAAAGGCTTCGAGTGCCTGTTGGGGCAGGTCACTGCCGTCCGCCTTGCGGCTGTGGCTGTCGGCCAAGAAACCGACTCGTCGGACGTGGCCGAGCTCGAAACGGGTGTCTGCCATGCTCGACCTCTCCTTCATGTCACCGCCTTCATGGAGTTCCAGCGGTCCACGATCGAGAATACGTTATCTCGCACGCTGGATGTGGAGCCACGGGGCCCCGGGAAGCCGGCGGGCGCGCTTGACAGGGTCTGGCGACCCTGGGAAAATGCGACGCTTGCAGTGCGCAGGTGCTGGCCGATCTTGCTCCTCGGTAGCTCAATCGGCAGAGCGGGTGGCTGTTAACCACTAGGTTGCAGGTTCGAGTCCTGCCCGAGGAGCCATCTTCCAAGTTGATGTGCAGTGGGCGTTTCCTGCTGGGCATTCTGTACGATTCGATCCGACAATTCCTCCGAGCCATCCACAGGAGCCACATGCGGCACTGGATGACGGCGTGGTGCCCAGGCGTTGGCTTCGACTATTGATCCACGCCTCGGTACAGTGACTTCACCGTGCTCCACGTCGAACCTTGCACAGCCACAGGATCCAACGCGAAGAAGCCGGGGCTGAACTCGATCTCGTAGACGTCGCGGTAGTTCGTGGATGTCCCCAGGATAAGCTGATCGGCGACCTCGATCGCCATCTCGATGGAGGCAGTGGCGTGCGTGGAGCCACCACTCCTGGGCACCCCCTCCATATAGGCATGTGCGTGCATGCCGCCACTGATCACGGTTCCCGGCCTCGTCGAGCCGGTCGTGGTTCGCAGCGATGCCCTCCTCCATGCCGGAGGCGATGACGGAATCGCGGACCTCCTTGGACGGATAGAGAGCCGTGCAGGTGAGAGTGGTCTTGCCATCCTGCTCGGTGAAGACCCAGGAGACCTGCGATCCCGGCGATTCGTCCCCTGGCTCGTCACCGCAGCCATAGTCGAGGATCTCCGTGTTCTCGATGCGCTCGTTCGGCAGAGTCATTCCCCGGTCACGAACCGCGCGAAGCCGGCCATGAAATCCGAGAGGGCGGCGCGGATCCTCTCGTCCACGAGCCTGCCCTCGGCATCGAAGACCTTGGCTGCCCCGGCGATGTAGAGCTGCTTGCCGGACCAGGTGCGGGTGCCCAGGGTGCGCAGGACCTGAAGCCACGCTGTTTGCGCGAACCGCGTGCCACCCATCCCTGGCGTTGTCCCCAGGATCGCCACAGGCTTGTCGCCGAAGACTCGGGTGATGTCGGCGGCAGGGCGCGAGAGCCAGTCGATGGCGTTCTTGAAGACTCCCGGGATCGAGGTGTTGTACTCGGGTGTGACAAGGAGGAGGCCGTCGGAGGTTGCGACCTTTTCCTTCAGTGATGCGACGCGGTCCGGGATGCCCTGCTCCCTCTCCAGATCACCATCGTAAAGCGGGATTCCGGCGATGCTCGCCGTCTCGATCTCCACCGTCACGGGTGCGAGTTCGATGGCCGCACGAAGGAGGGCAGCGTTGTACGACGCCTTGCGCAGACTGCCGGCGATGCCGATGATCCGAGCCATGCGCTCACCTTCTCGATTCGAGGCAGATGCTATCAGCGCGATGAAGCAGCGCTCAAGAGCCCGTGGCTGCTATGCGCACGGCGCGGGAGGATTCGAGATGGTGGCCATGTGGGCCGGTCTCGCGGGTGCGTAAGGCGATAGCGAAAAGGACCCCGAAGAGGCTCAGGAGGCCGAAGAGCCAGAGCATGGGCATGTAGCCCTGGGGATTGTCGGCGCCGGCATGACGCGAGTCGTTGAGAGCCCCCACCACCAGGTTGAAGGTCATGAGGCCGATGTTCTGCAGCATGGTCATGAGACCGTAGCCGGTGCCGAGTCGGTTCGCCTCGACCAGGTGTGGCACCGAGGGCCAGAGAACGGCAGGGACGAGGGAGAAGGAAATGCCGATGAGAGCCGTGGAGATCCACAGGTTCCAATTCGTATAGGCCAGGATCGGGAAGATGGTGAAGAGGAGCAGCGAACCAAAGACCATGAACAGCGCCCGGCGGCCGACGCGATCGACGAGCAGGCCGAAGGCCGGCGTGGCGAAGATCGCCGCCGCGAACACGTAGCCGTTCATCTGGCCGGCCTCCTGCAGCGACAAGCCGTGGGCGTGCTGGAAATACTTGATTGCGAAGGTGCTGCGGAAGGGAAAGATGACGGAGTAGAAGGTCACACAGAGCCCGGTGACGTACCAGTAGGAACGATCGAAGCGCCAGAGATCGCGCCAGACGAAACGCTCGGCGGCGGCCGGGCGCTCGAGCTTGAAGCGGCGTTCGGCGCGGGATTCCAGGACGAAGTAGCCGATGCTGCCGAGGAGCCCCACCGTACACAAAGCCACCGCGAGCAGGAGAGGCTGCTGCCAGCCTGCGTCGTAGAACGTCTTGGCCCAGGTGGGCGAGAGATCGGCGGCGAGGGAGCCGGCGCGGGCGATGCTCAGGTTGATGCCGAAGGCGAAGCCGAGCTGGCTGCCGACGAACCACTGGCCGAGGGCAGTCGTGATCGCCACGATCATGGATTCGGCGCCGAGGCCGAAAATGAGCCGGCCCGCCGCCATGACCGTGAAGTGCGAGGACGAGGCGGTGATGGCGGCGCCGAGGACGCAGACGAAGGTGAAGTAAAGGGTGGCGCGACGCGTGCCGAAGCGGTCGACTAGGATGCCGCCGATGAGCACCATGATGATGTTCGGGAAGCTGTAGATCGCATTCAGCGTGCCGATCTGCGTGTCCGTGAAGCCCAGGTGCCGTTGCAAATGGTCGGCCAGAGGCGCCACGGCATCGTAAGCGTAGTAGTTCCCGAACATGGCGATGCTCACCATCACCAGGACGCTCCAGCGCACGGCGGCGGTGGGCGGCTGTTTCGGTGTAGGCGGGATCTCAGAGCGACGTTGCGATGCAGGTTGGGAAGAGAGGAAGAGCACGAGACCACCCGTTGTCAGGGCCGTCGGCCGCGAGTGCCGCGCAGCGTAGCAAGCGGCGCTACCCGGCACAACCCTGGCGTTTGGCTCAGCCCGCGGCGCGGAGTTGGAAGCCGCGCCCCTCGAGCTCGCGACGGACCGCCGCCGCGATGGCTGGGGCGTTCGGCGTGTCGCCATGGACGCAGAGGGTCTGGGCCTCGACGGGAACCGGGCTCCCGGAAACGGACATCACCCTCCGGTTGATGGCGATCTCCACCGCTTGAGCCGCGGCCGCGTCTGGGTCCAGGATCAGCGCGTCCGCATGCCGGCGGGCGCGCAGCGTGCCGTCGGGCTCGTAGCGGCGGTCGGCAAAGGCTTCGGCGGCGACGCGGAAGCCCTCCTCCTGCCAGAGCCGCAGCATGGCCGATCCGGCGAGTCCCACGAGCAGCAACTCGTCGCGCCACGTCGAGAGGCCGGTCGCGATCGCTCGCGCCACCCGAGGCTCGCGCACCGCGACGTTGTACAAGGCGCCGTGCGGCTTGACGTGCCGCACCGAGTACCCGTGCCGCGCCGCGATGTCGAGCAATGCCCGCACCTGCTGAGCGACGGTGTCCTCGATCTCTCCGGAGGTTAGCTCCATTTCCTCCCGACCGAAATGGGCGGGATCGGGGTAGCCCGGGTGAGCGCCGATGCAGACGCCGTAACGGTCGGCGAGAGCCATCACGGCCGCCATCGTCTCGGGCGTGCCGGCGTGGCCGCCGCAGGCGATGTTCGCCGAGGTGATGCAGGCGATGAGCTTTTCTTCCGAGCCATCGGCGAGGGCTTCGGGGACTTCCCCGACATCGGCATTGATGTCGATCCAGCGTTCCATCTGCGTCGACTCCTCAGGAACTCGCCGGGGTCTGCGGAGGCGCCGCGGGCACGACCGCCGGCACGCCGCTTCCCTCGAGTCTCCTTTCGCTGTCCAAGTCCATTCCCCGCGTTTCGGGAAGGAGAAGGACGAGCCCAGCTCCGAGGAGGAAGAAGGCCGAGGTCGAGGCCAGGGCCGGCCCCAGGCCGTGAGCGTCCGCCAGGGCGCCGATGCTGTAAGGAGCGAGCGCGCTCACCGCGCGCCCGGAATTGTACGCCAAACCCTGGGCCGTGGCGCGGATGCGGGTGGGGAAGAGCTCGGCCAGCATGGAGCCGAAGACGCTGAAATACCCATGACCGAAGAAGCCCACCAGCGGTCCGAGGAGCAGTAAGGCTGCTTCGCTGCGCCCGAGCAAGCAATAGACCGGCACGATCACCGCGGCGCCGACGAGGAAGCCAATGAACATGGGCCGCCGGCCGAACCGGTCGGCGCCGAAGCCGAAGAGGGTGTAGCCGCAGAAGGCGCCGATCTGCATGGGCACGATCCAGCCGGTGGAGCGCACGAGCCCGAGTCCCGCCCCGCCGCGCTCGACGGGCGAAGCGAGGAAGGTCGGGATCCAGGTGAACAGGCCCCAGTACGCGAAGAGCACGCACGAACCGATGAGCGTGGCGACCAGAGTGCGCCCGAGCAGGGGTGGGCGCAGGATCTCGAGGATGGAAACGGGGGCGGACGGGAGCGCAGCGCGTGCTGCGGTCGGCGAGGTGGCGGCTGTTGCGGGCGCGAGGGCGACCTGGGCAGCGCGCCCGGCGGATTCAGCGTCGCGGCGGTGCTGCATCCAGATCTCGGGCTCCGGCACGTGACGGCGGATCCAGAGCGTCCAGAGCGCGGGGAGGATGCCGAGGAGGAAGAGCATCCGCCAGCCGTAACGAGGGAGGACGAGGGCCGCGCCGAGAGCGGCGAGGATGTAGCCGATCGCCCACCCGGATTGCATGAAGCCGATGGCTTTACCGCGATGCCGCGCCGGCCAGGTTTCGGAGACGAGGACGGAACCGGCGGACCATTCGCCACCGAGGCCGAAACCCACGAGCGCGCGCCAAAGCACGAGATGGGCGAGGCTCCGAGAAGTGGCCATGGCGGCGGTGAACACGGAGTAGGTGAGGATGGAAAAGATCAGGGCGCGGGCGCGGCCGATGCGGTCGGCGAGGACACCGAAAAGGATGCCGCCGAAGGCGGAGGCCACCAGCGTCACCGAGGCGAGCGCACCGGCCTGCGCCGAGTCGAGGCCGAACTCTTGGCGAATGCTGCTCAGCGCGAAGGCGTAGAGCATGATGTCCATGCCGTCCAGCATCCAGCCGAGCCAGGCGGCGGCGAGTGCCTTCCACTGCAGCGGTGTGATCTCGCGTCGCCAGGAAATCATGCCCTTCGCTCCAGGCGCAGGTGGGTGAGAACTGCTTCGCGCTTCGTGAAGAGGCGGTGAGCCTCCTTCACCTCGACCCAGCCGAAGCGCACGCGGTCTCGTGGCCGGAGCTGCCCCAGGCGGTGCATGTCCACGCTGCAGACGTTGGCGATCTTCGGGTAACCCCCGGTCGTCTGATGCTCGACGAAGAGGATGATGGGCTGGCCGTTCTCGGGCACCTGGATGGCACCGAGAGAAACGCCTTCGGTGAGCAGATCTCCAGGTTTGGAACGTTCGAGCTGCGGCCCTGCGAGCCGGAGACCCATGCGGTTCGACTGCTCCAGTACTTCGTAGTCGGATTCGCCGAGCTTCTCTCGTGCGGACTGGGCGAACCAGTCCAGCTGCGGACCGGGTGTGAGGCGAAGCGGGCGCAGGCCGTACTGTTCCTCGAGCCAACGCGGGTCGAGCCGACGTGCTTCGAGCCAACGCAGGTTGAGAGGAGAGAGAGGAGGGTCGGTATTTTGCAAGCGCAGCCGATCCCCGGCGCGAAGCGGCCGGCCCAGGCCGCCGAGTCCGGTCAGGACGTGAGTGGAAGCGCTGCCGAGGACGGGCGGCACAGCGAAGCCGCCGCGCACGCAAAGATAGCCGCGCGCGCCGCCGCGAGCGGCACCGAGGACGATGGAGCCGCCGCGTCGCACCACCGTGGCTCGCCACGGCAGGAGAGGGGCGCTGTCCAGCACTGCGCCGAAGTCAGCCCCTGCGAGAACCACCATGCTGTCGCCGCCGAAAATGAACGTTCCGCCGACGAGCGTCATCTCGAGGGCGGGGGCGTTCTCCTCGTTGCCGAGGAGGAGGTTGCCGAGCCGGAGCGCCAGCGCATCCGCTGCACCCGAGGCCGAGATGCCCTGATGCGCGAGTCCAGGACGGCCGAGATCCTGGAGCGTCGAAAGGAAACCCGGCTTCTCGACGAGGACTGTCGCTTCGTTCATGTCGTTGGCGGCGTTCATCGCAGAAGATCGTCCTTCTGCCCATCGATGCCGCTCTCGCCTGCGAAGGCCTCGTATGCCTCCCTACTCACGCTGACGAAGCGCACCAGATCTCCCATCTGCAGGAGCGCCGGCGGCGAGGCTTCGGGGCGAAAGAGAGGCAGCGGCGTCCTCCCGATGAGACGCCAGCCACCGGGCGAGGCGAGGGGATAAACACCGGTCTGCGCGCCGCCGATGGCGACGCTGCCCGCAGGCACTCGAGTGCGCGGCGTGGCCAGGCGGGGTGTCACCAGCTGCGCCGGCAGCCCACCCATGTAGGGGAAACCGGGAGAAAAGCCGAGGAAGTAGACGCGGTACTCGGCCTGCGTGTGGAGCGCGATCACCTCGGCGGCGGAGAGACCATGGAGCGATGCGACCTCTTCCAGGTCGGGCGCGAATGGCGGCTCGTAGCAGACTGGAATCTCCACCGTGCGTGACGGTGGCAACTCCACCTCCGGCAACTCCTGCAACAGCTTCGCGAGATAATCCTGCACTGCGGCAGGCGAGGCCGCCCTCGGGTCGAAGGAAACCAGGACAGAGGCATACGCCGGATGCAGGTTGCGGATGAACGGCGCTGGTTGCTCGAGGAGCGCCGTTGTCAGGCGCAGGACCTGTCGATGCGCTTCGAGCGCGATCTCGTCGCCGAAGCGCACGAGAACAGAGTGGTCGCTGGCCGGCACCAGTGCCGGTACCGGCGCTTCGCCGCTCATGGCCAGCGACGGAAGAAGAGCGCCTGGCGATGGATCGAAGCCGTGCGTTCCGCCAGGCCGGCCATCTGCGTGTCGTTGAGTGGGGTGAATTCCTTGGCGTGTTGCACGTTTTCCTCGAGCTGAGCCACGGAATCACAGCCGATGATGATCGTGCTCACGGGAAGCGAGAGCACGTAGTGCACCGCTTCGCGCATACTGAGGACTCCGGCGCCGGTACCGTCTTCCCGGGAGGAACCGGTGTCGGCGGCAGGCTTCCATGACGACAGGATGCGGCCGCGCGCTGGGACTTTCATGCCGACGATCCCCATTTGCTTCTCCAACGCCAGCGGCAGCAGCTGCTCCATGAAGCTCAAGTGGTGCTTGTCCGCCGCGTTCAGCGCCATCAGGATGTTGTCGAAGGGGAAGCGGCGGATCGCTTCCATCAGCACTTCCGGATCGGCGTGACCGGTGACGCCGAGGAAGCGGAC
Source organism: Candidatus Krumholzibacteriia bacterium (assembly GCA_035649275.1). NCBI lineage: Bacteria > Candidatus Krumholzibacteriota > Candidatus Krumholzibacteriia > Candidatus Krumholzibacteriia bacterium. Next base: position 14,295 of record DASRJW010000013.1, on the reverse strand, counting down.
GAGCTTCTGCTCCCGCGCTTGCACGAAGGCCTCGATGGCGCCGCCAGGAGCGAAGATCTGCTCCACCTGTTCGAGCCGCGACAGGTTGTGCACTTGCCAGAGATCGATGTGGTCGGTCTGGAGCGAGCGCAGGGACTCCTCGAGCTGGGCGAGCGCCTCGTCGCGGGTGCGTCGCCCTGTCTTCGTGGCCAGGAAGGCCTCGCGACGGCGGCGCTTCATGACCTGGCCGATGGTGCGCTGGCTCACACCGCTGCCGTACGCAGCCGCGGTGTCGATGTAGTTGACCCCCAAATCGAGAGCGCGCTCGACGATGGCCACGGCGACCTCGTCGTTGTCGGACTGTTCGATGGCGGCCTGACCGCCGAGGCTGAATAGACCCACCTGGTAGCCCGTGCGTCCCAGGTTGCGCGTCGGCAGGTTCGCCGCGGTGACGGGATTGGTTGGGAGTTCGGGCATGGAGCCGGCGCGTGCGCCGAGCATGCCTTGGGCGAGGAAGCCCGCGGTGGCGGCGGTGGTGAGCTTGAGGAAATCGCGTCGCGCCAGGGACGCGCCGGGGTCGGCGGGCTTTTCGTCGGGCATGTTTCGCCTCCCATGGCCGACGCGCCCTCGGCACGCACCGGGAGGGGGGCCGGCGTGTGGGACGATCTTACCTTCCCGCTCTCGTTCGCACCAGCGAGCGCCGCCGAGAAGCCGGGGGCGGTGGTGCCGGCCTAGGCAGCGCCTGCGCTCTCGAGGAGCTCCCGGACCAGCTGTTCGATGCGGTCGCGCACGGCGCGAAACTCGGTGTCACCCATGTCCTTCGGGTCGGGCAGGTCCCAGTCCAGCCGCTGCCGGGCCGGCAAGTAGGGGCACTCGTCGCCGCAGCCCATGGTGACGACGTAGTCCCAGACGACGCCTCTCGGAAGGTCCGTGAGACCCTTCGATGCGTGGCTCGACAGGTCGATGCCTTTCTCGGCCATGAACCTGAGGGCGCCCGGGTGTACCCGGCCCGAGGGGCGGGAACCGGCACTGTGCACCGCGACCCGGGTGCCTGCGAGGGCCCGGGCGAAGCCCTCGGCGATCTGCGACCGGCAGGAGTTCTCGACGCAGACGAAGAGCACGTGGGGCTGGGCGGCGGGTTGCACCTGGGACGGATCCGTCATGGAGGGCAATGTGGGTGGAGGAGCGTGGGTGCGTCAAGAAGCGGGTGGAGGGGGCGCATGGACCTACCTGAGTCCACCGGCGAGGGGCTATACTCGGGCCGCTTCGAAGTGAGATGTCCCTTGGCTTCCTCGGCTCGAATGCAGGAGGCGGGTCGTGACACGGGCGGGCGAGCGCTTCTCCCGTGCCGTTGCGTGGCTCCTGGCGGGGGCGATGCTCGCCGCCGTTCCCGCCGGCGCCGAGAGCGAACGCTTCGTCTTCTCGATCGCGGGGCATTTCATGGTGCCGCCGACGGACTCACCCGCGGCCGGCAGCGGTGACCTCCTCCTCGACCTGCCTACGACAACCTTCTCGGGCTTCATCGACTTCGGCAGCCTGCGTGGCACGTTGACCTCGTTGCGCATCTGCGGACCGGCCCGGAACGGCGAGATCGGGCCGGTGCTTTACGACCTGGGGCGGACCCGGCACGTCCTGCTCTCTGGACTCACACACGACCAGATGCGCGACTTGCGGCAGGAGCGCTGGTATCTCCTCGTCTGCACCAACGTCTATCCGCAGGGCGAGGAGGGTGGCCAGATCGTGCACGCAATCACCAGCCTCGAAGCGCGTACTTGGTCGGGAATCAAAGCATTGTTCCGTTGACGAGCTGGCCGGCGCGGCACCCGGGCAGGCGACGCGTGGCGGGCCGGCGCCGCGTGACGGGCGGGCCACGCGTGGCGGGCCGGCGCCGGGCGGGAGCGAGACGGCGGCGAGGTGGCAGTCTATACTGTCCGCTCATGGCGTGAACGCGGGAGGCGAGCCTTGGCACGTGTGGATCCGCATTCCTATTACGACGACGCCCAGCCGCGCACGAAGCGCTGGCAACTCGAACTGCGCGTCGATTTCGACCGGCAAGTTCTCGACGGCCGTGTGGTCCTGGAGCTCGAGCGCCCCTCGGGAGGAACGTTCGATCTGGACAGCAAGGCCCTGGTCATCCACAGCGTGCGCACCCAGGATGGCGGGATCGTGCCCTTCGAGGTGGGGGAAGACAAGGAGATCCTCGGAGAGAGGCTGCGGTTGCAACTCCCTCCCGGGACGCGCGAGGTGAGCATCGCTTACACCACCTCGCCAGGTGCGGTGGCGCTGCAATGGCTGGCGCCGACACAGACCGACGGCAAGCGGCATCCATTCCTCTTCAGCCAGTGTCAGGCCATCCATGCCCGGAGCATGGTGCCCTGCCAGGACACGCCGGTCGTGCGCGTCGCCTATCGCGCCGCGATCACCATCCCGGAGCCGCTCGCTGCGGTGATGTCGGCAGGGCCAGCCGGGGTGCGGCCGGGGCCGCAGCCGGGTACGCACACCTTCCTCTTCGAGATGCCCCAGCCCATCCCGCCGTATCTGCTGGCGCTTGCGGTCGGCGACCTCGACTCCCGCGATCTCTCGCCACGCTCGCGCGTCTGGGCCGAGCCGGGAGTGGTGAAGGCCGCGGCCTGGGAGTTCGCCGAGATCGAGTCGATGATCGTCAAGGCCGAGTCGCTCTTCGGGCCCTACGAATGGGAGCGCTACGACATGCTGGTGCTGCCGCCCTCGTTCCCGTACGGCGGCATGGAGAACCCGCGCATGACCTTCCTCACTCCGACGCTGCTCGCCGGTGACCGCTCGCTGGTGGACGTGGTGGCGCACGAACTGGCTCACTCCTGGACGGGAAACCTGGTCACCAACGCCACAGCGGAGCACTTCTGGCTCAACGAGGGCGCCACGGTGTGGGCGGAACGGCGGATCCGCGAGGCGCTGCACGGCGTCGACGACGCCGTCCTCGGCTGGGCCATCGGGCAGAACGCGTTGGACGAATCGATGCAGCGCTTCGGCGCGGAGTCGGCGCTCACGCGCCTGCGCACCGAGCTCGAAGGCGTGGATCCGGACGACGTGTTCTCCACCGTTCCGTACGAGAAGGGTTCACGCTTTTTGGCACTGATCGAGAATACCGTCGGGCGCAGCAGCTTCGACCGCTTCATGCGCGACTACATGGCGCGCTACCGCTTCACCTCCATCACCACGGAGGAATTCGTCGACTTCCTGGAGTCGAAGCTGCCCGGAACTGCGGCGAAGGTGGATGCGAAGACCTGGCTCTACGCGCCGGGCTTGCCGGCGAACTCGCCGGTGTTCCGCTCGGCCTCGCTGGACGCGCTGGTGCAGCTCGCCGGGAAGTGGGGGCAGGGAGCGCGCCCGTCGCCGGAGCAGGTCGCCGGCTGGAACCCGAGCGAGCTGGTCGTCTACCTTCAGAACCTACCGCGGCAGCTCGACGCCGCTTCCTGTGACTGGCTGGACGCCAAGCTCGGCCTCACCCAGCGGGGCAACTACGAGATCCTCGTCGAATGGCTGACCATCGCCGCCGGCTCGGATCACGCGCCGGTGTTCGACCGCTTGCGCGAGGTCCTGACCCGAGTGGGGCGCATGAAGTACTTGCGCCCGCTGTACACGGCGCTCGGCAGGCACCCGCGCACCCGCGTGCTGGCGGCGGAGATCTTCGCGGCCGCCAGCCCGACGTATCACAGCCTGTCGCGCCGGGTGGTGCAGGGGATCCTGGAAAAATACGCGGCCTAGGGGCGCGGCCAGAAACCGCCGAAGGCGCCGGCGATGAGCAGGCTGTAGACGAGGGCGTCGATGGTGCTGCGCAGCACCGTCTTCCAGGAACGCCCCAGCCAGACGACTCCCTGCCACAGAGCGCCGGCGTAGATGACGAAGGCCATCGTGCTCGCGAAGCGGAAGACGACGCGGTATTCCGTCTCCGGGGCCAGCGTCCGCCCTGCCAAATAGGCGACGAAGATCCCCGCAACCAGGATGTAAAGGAACCACTTCGCGAGCGACTTGCCCATCTTCGGCGCTCCCGCCGGCAGGATGGTCAGGATGCCGATCGGGCCGCGCTTGTATTTCTCCAGCATTTCGGGGGAGCGCATCGTGGCCGGCGAGCTCGGGCAGGGGAACATGTACTCGCCACGCCCGACGCCGCTCTTTCGCAGCGCCTCGGTCACCGCGTCTTCGTCCGGGAGCTTGCCGAAGTCCTTGCGGTGCCAGGGGAGGACCATGTGCAGGAAGGAACTGGCGAAGAAGACGAGCACGGTCGAAATGAGGATCGGGAGCCAGAGACTCATCACGGGGACCATCGGGACCTCCTTCGCGCCAAGCCCGGGCGGCCGGATTCCTGCCAGCCGCTGCGGCGAAAGCTAGCGCTTCCGCTGCTGGCGCGAAAGCTAGCGCTTCCGCCGCTGCGCGTCGAGAGGGTTCGGGTGTCAGGAGGGAGGTGCAGAGGAGGGAGGTGCAGTGTGGGGCCGTGCCGGCCGCAAGCAGTGGGGCGCCGCAGCACGTGTGCCACGGCGCCCCAGCAAGCACGAATTCTGTCCGTCCCCGCCTGCGTGCGAAGGACCGCGAGGAGTGTGCGCTTTCCCTCGACTCGACCCGACGCTAGCGGTACAGACTCTTGATGTTGCCCATGGTGGAAGTCTTCACCGCTGTGGGCGTCACTTCGAGGCCGAAACCACGCAAGAGATCCTTACCGAGGCTGCGCAGCGCCGCGTCGCCCGAGGCGACCACGGATCTCTCGAGCACGATCGACGTGCTCGCAATGGTGCTGCCGTCACAAGCCCGGCCGCGCAGCTCGATCATGAGGCTGCCGCCGGGTAGAAGCGACGGAACGTCGAAGGACAGGCTGCTGGAAATGCTCTCGCCCGGCTCGAGGGGAACGCGGCCGCTGAAGGAGTTCAGGGGCGCTCCGTTCAGGAACACGGTGGCCGACATGTAGGCGAAGACCGCCAGGTCGTGCGTGTTCGACACCGAACCGGATAGGGTGACCGTATCCCCTGGATGGGCGACGGCGCGGTCGAAAGAGAGCTGGACGCTGAGTTGCGCGGCGGCGTTGCCGGCACCGACGACGAGCGCCAAGGCCACGACACCAATCTGGAGCAAATGTTTCATTGCTTCCCTCCGTTCGAAGCTGGGATCGGGGCGCGGTGCCGATCGCGAAGCCCGGGCCCGGGCGCAGGCCGGTGGATGCCGCACATCCGCCGGAATTGCGGGGGCGCAAGCCGGAGGGACCTGTTTCCGATGCGGTCAATGGGAACGGTAGCAAGCGCGGGACAGAACGTCAACGGCAGTGCATGCAAGAAGGATGTCGGAGGCCGGTGTGCGCAGCCGCTGCGTCGCCGGACGGCGGATTCCCTGGGGAAAAAGGCGCAATCGGTGTTTCAGGCGCCGAATTTTTCCAGGATCTCCTTCTTTCCGAGACCGAGGACGCCGTGGGCGGCGCCCACCTTCCGGAAAGCCTGAAGGGCGAACTCCAAGTGTTCCATGTCGTGGGCGGCGGAAAGTTGGGTGCGAATGCGCGCCTGTCCCTTGGGAACCACCGGGAAGGAAAAGCCGACGGCGTAAACCCCCTCGGCGAAGAGATCACGCGCCACGTCGGCGGCCAGCTTGGCGTTGTAGAGCATGACCGGGACGATGGGGCTGTCGCCGGGCCGGAGGTCGAAGCCGGCGTCGACGAGGCCCTGGCGCCAGAATCGCGTGTTGCGTTCGAGCTTGTCCCGCCGTTCGGTGGTGACCGAGACCAGGTCGAGCACTTTGAGCGCGGCGCTGACGATGACGGGCGGCATGGTGTTGGAGAAAAGGTACGGCCGGGCCCGCTGCCGGCAGAGCTGGACGATCTCGCTGCGTCCGCTGACGCAGCCGCCGGAGGCCCCCCCGAGCGCCTTGCCGAGGGTGGTGGTGATGACGTCGATGCGCCCGAGCACGCCGCAGTGCTCGTGGGTGCCGCGGCCGTGAGAACCCATGAAGCCGGTGGCGTGCGAGTCGTCCACGAACACCAGAGCATCGTACTTTTCCGCCAGTGAGCAGATTTCGTCCAAGGCGGCGATGTCTCCATCCATGGAGAAGACGCCGTCGGTGATGATCATGCGCATGCGCTTGTCCTGATGCAGCTGCAGCTTTTCTTCCAGGTGTCCCATGTCGGAGTGCTTGTAGGTGTCCTGCTGCGCCTTGCACAGGCGGATGCCGTCGACAATGGAAGCGTGCACGAGCCGGTCGGCGATCATCACGTCTTCCGCCCCCAGCACCGCCTCGAAGACCCCGGCATTGGCGTCCATGCAGGAGGGAAAGAGAATCGTATCCTCCGTCCCCAAGAACTCGGTGAGCTTGTGTTCCAGGGCGCGATGGATGTCCTGGGTACCGCAGATGAAGCGCACCGACGACATGCCGTAACCGTGGGAGCGCAGGCCGTCGTGGGCTGCCGCCACCACCTCGGGGTGGCTCGACAAGCCCAGGTAGTTGTTGGCGCACATGTTGATGACCCGCTTGGTCTCTGCCCCCTCGGGGTACTCCACCTCGATCCACGCCCCTTGGGGGGAGTGGATGGTGCGCTCCTCCTTGAGGAGACCGGCAGCGCGGATGGAGTCGAGCTCGCCGCGCAGCGCCGCCCGGATGGCCGCATTCATCACCATGGCCGCCCTCCCTAGCCTTTCTGCATCTCCTGCACCAGCTTGGCGATCTCGTCGACGGAATCGAAGGCTTCCGAGGTGGCGCGGGCGTCGGGGATGGAGATCTTGTACTTCCGCTCCAGGAAGGACTTCAGCGACACCATGGAAAAAGAGTCGACGATGCCGCTCGACAGGAGCGGCGACTCCACGTCGATCTCCTCGTCGCTGTCCTCGTCCAGGTACTCCCGGCGCACGTAGTCCAGGATCGTCTTGTGCAGATCATCCATGGCCACTCCGTTCTCGTGATTCCCAGCGCCCCGACAGCCGGCGGAACTTCATCGGTTCGGTGCAGCGCCGTCGTCGCCGGCGGCAACCGCCCGACCCCCGCGGGACGAGGTGGCGCCGCTCGTTCTCCAGCGTTGCAATGGAACCCACCGTGCGAGACGCGAGAGTAGCATCCGGGCGCTGTGCTCACAAGACGTTGCCCGGCACGGAACGCCGTGCTAGCCTGGGATTTCCGCCTGCACCGGGTCCGCGGCGAGGCTGCCGCCGTGCCCGCTCTCCCCGGCACGAGGAGCGGCGTGGATCGCTACGACGCATACGCCGACGAGATCGTGGGGCGCGCCGCGCGCGCCGCCGAAGCGTTTCGCTCCTGCACCCAGGAGAAGGTCGATCGCATCGTGCAGGCCGTGTTCACCGCCGCCTACGACGCGCGCCTGGAGCTGGCCCGCCTGGCGCACGAAGAGACCGGCATGGGGCTCTACGAGCACAAGGCGATCAAGAACGCCTGGGCCTGTCTGGTGGTGTACGACGACCTCAAGGACCGCAAGACCGTAGGCGTGGTCAGCGACGATCCGCTCACCGGGATCACCGAGATCGCCCATCCCAAAGGTCCCGTTCTGGCCATGATCCCGCTCACGAACCCCACTTCGACGGCGATCTTCAAGGTGCTGCTCTGCGTCAAGACGCGCAACCCCGTCATCCTGAGCCCGCACCGGGCGGCGCGGAAGTGCATCCGCCGCACCGTGGAGATTCTGGCCGAGGCGGCGGTCGCGGCCGGCGCGCCGGAGGATTCGGTGCAGCTGTACCAGAAGGCGGAGTCGGAGTACCTGGAGCGCATCATGCGCCACCGTCGGCTGGCGCTCATCGTGGCCACGGGCACGCGGGAGATTGTGCAGCGGGCCCAGGCCTCCGGGACGCCGACGCTCGGCGTGGGTCCGGGCAACGTGCCGGTGTACGTGCATGCCTCGGCGGATCTCGCGCTCGCGGCGCGGTGCATCGTGCATTCGAAGACCTTCGACAACGGTGTGGTCTGTGCGAGCGAGCAGGCGCTGGTCGTGGAGCGGGAGGTGGAGGCGCGCTTGCGGCCGCGCCTGGAGGCGCGGGGTGCGTACTTCTGCAGCCCGGCCGAGATGCGCGCCCTGGGGCCGGTGTGCTACGACGGTGAACGCCGCAGCATGCGCCCGGAGATCGTCGGGCGTTCCGCGGCGGACATCGCGCAGCGTGCCGGATTCACACTCTCGCCGGGGAAGCGGCTCCTCGTCGCTGCCCCCGAGGGCATCGGCGCCGAACACCCGCTGTCGCACGAGATCCTGGCGCCGGTGCTGGCGATTTATGTGGTTCCGGACTACGCGGCGGCGCTCGACACCTGCGCGGCGGTGACCCGGCTCGGGGGCGTGGGTCACACGGTGGCCGTGCATACGAAAGACGAAGCGGTGATCGCGGATTTCAGGCAGATGAATGCCGGGCGCATCGTGGTCAACCAGCCAGCCACGGAGGGAGCCATCGGTGGCATCTTCAACGCCTTGCCCCCGTCGCTCACCCTCGCTTGCGGCACCGGGGCGGGAAATCTCGACACGGACAACATCACGGTGCGGCATCTCCTGAACGTGCACCGCTTGGCGCGCCCTCGCCTCAACCACGGCTGGCTCGACGTGCCCAAGGAGACCTGGCTCGACCCGAAGGTGGACGCCACCCGGGCGGCGGCGCTCTACGCCGAGGCCGCGAGAGTCGCGACGCGAGGGGAGGCGGAAGATCCTCTCATGGCGCGCCGCGGGAGCGCACCGCCTCGACAACCGCGCGGCGGAAGGTAGGGGGATCGATCGCCGGAAAGCGGTGCAGCTCCGGCTCGATCCGCTCGAAGAGACGCGTCAGTTCCTCCCGGCGTGGCGCTACACCGCGTCGCTCAGGCTGGAGAAAGTGAAGGCGCTGGCCTTGATGGCGGGAGCAACCATGTTCCCCGCCCGCACGGCTTTGGTCATGCCCAGCACGTTCGCCAGCAGCACCGCGGGACTCTCGTTGAAGCGGAAGTTCATCACCGGGTGCTGGATCTTGCCGTTCTCGATCCACCAGACGCCATCGCGCGTGAGCCCGGTGGCTTGCAGCGTCTGCGGGTTCACCGAGCGGATGTACCAGAAGTTGGTGACGAGCACACCGCGATCGGTGGAGCCGATGAGGGACTCGAGGGTCTCCTCGCCACCTTCGAGAACGAGGTTTCCCGCCGGAGGCGTGGGCTCTCGGTCGCTCTTCTTGGCCCAGTAGCGATCGTACGAGAGATTCGTCACCACGCCACGCTCGATCCAGGCGATGGGTTGCGTGGCGAGGGCCGCCTCGGCGCCGCCGCCGAAGCCACCGCCTCCTCCGCCCCCGCCGAAACCGCCGCCGCCCCACGGCAGCCCGGGCCGCCGCGGATCGGTGGGATCGCTGCGGAGCGTCACGGAGTCGTGAAAGAGCTTCTCGCCGAGCCGGGTGCCACCGCCTGTCTTGGCGAAGAAGGAGCGCCCTTCCTCAGCGGCGCGCGCCGAAAGGCCGAAGCCCACGCTGCCCAGGAAGGAAGCCACCGCCGCAGGCTCGAGGATCACGGTGTAATCCCCGGGCTCCAGCATCTTCGGCTGCGCCGATTCCCGCGCCTTGCGTAACGCCTTTGCCGCCACGGCGTCGAACTCCATGTCCTTGGCGCGCCACGCCGACTGCTCGGCCCAACCCGACCCGGTGCCGTCGGCGGTGCGGACGGTGGCGCTGAAGGTGGCGACGGTGGAGCGGAACCAGCCGAAGTTGCCGGCCTTGTTGGCCACGCAGCGCACGACGGCGCTGTCGGTGGAGAAGCCGGAGCTGTTCATCTTCTCCTTCGACGCCGGCTCGACCACGGCACGCACGCCGGGGAGCCGCTCGGCGGCGCCGGTGCGGGCAGTGGCATCGTCCCAGGCGCGGATGTCGAGGTACTTCTGCGGCGGCAGCGAGCCGACGTACTCCGGATCGGCTGGCAGGAAGCCGGCGAGTTCCTCGGCGCGGCGCATGGCGCGCTGCAGCGCTTCGTCGCTCGTCTCGTTCATGGTGACCCGGCCAGTCCGCGTCTCCTTGGTGGCGGTGACGACGACGGTGATCTCGTCGCCAGCGCCGGAGGTGGTGATCTCGTTGTTGGCGAAGCGGGTGTTCGACGCTTGTTCGAAGACGAAGGAGACCGAGGCGTCCTCGGCGGTCGCGAAGCCCAAGGCGCGTTCCGCCAGGCGCCGGCACTCCTTCTCGCTCGGCAGTTCGTGCGGCATGATCTACTCCGTGCGCAAGACGTTGATTTGGCGGAAGAGCGAGGGAGCACAGCCGTGGCTCATGGCATTGACCTGGCTCGGCTGGCCCTTGCCGTCGTTGGTGAGACCGAAGTTCACCCAGTAGCGCTGCTCGGCGATGGCGGAGCAGGAATTCCAGAAATCCGCGGTCTTGCTCTGGTAGGCCACATCGGCCAGCATGCGCCCCTTCTTGCCGTTCTTGATCTCCCAGAAAGCGTCGCCGCCGAACTGGAAGTTATAGCGCTGCTGGTCGATGGAGTACGAGCCGCGCCCGTCGATGAGGATGCCGTCGTCGACCATGGCGATGAGATCGTCGAGCGACTTGCCGTCCTTCCCGGCCTCCAACCAGACGTTGGGCATGCGCTGGAAGGGGATGCTGTCGAAGCTGTCGGCGTAGCAGCAGCCCCGGGACTCCTTCTCGCCCACCCAGTGGGCCTGCTCGCGCGTGGTCTGGTAGGCCTTGAAGATGCCGCCTTCGATGATGTGGAAGGAGGTGGCCTTGACCCCGTCGTCATCGTAGCCGACGGTGGACATGCCCTGCGGCAGCGTCCGGTCGCCGATCACGTTGACCAGCTCCGAACCGAAGCGCAAGTTGCCGAGCATCTTCTCCGGCGGCGCCACGAAGGAGGTGCCGGCGTAGTTGGCCTCGTAACCCAGCGCCCGGTCGAGCTCGGTGGAGTGGCCGACGCTCTCGTGGATGGTGAGCGAGAGGTGCGAGGGCAGGAGGACGAGATCCTTGACACCCGGGGCGACGGAGGGGGACCGCAGGTGCTCCACCGCCTCGCTGCCGACGCGCTCCGCCTCTTGCAGCATGCCGCAGCGGTCCACGTGCTCGTAGCCCCCGCTCACCGGGTGCACCTGGAAGCTGCGGGACTTGCTCTTGCGGGTGGCGAAATCGACGGCGGTGGCGGACATGCTCGGAACGGTCTGCACGATGAGCTGCTCCAGCACCGAGCCCTCGGTGGAGGCGAAGAACTTGTCTTCCGAGCGGAAGACGAGTCCCGAGTTCACCGTCATCACCCCTTGCACCTTCTTGGCGCTGTCGTTCACTGCTTGCAGGAGCGCGAGCTTCTCCTGGACAGGAACGTCGAAGGGATTCTTCTCGAACGGAGTGGCATAGCGGTCCTGATAGGACGGCACCGGGGCGAGGGTCACCGGCCGCTGCGTGAGCGCGGCGTTGGCCCGGGCGATGGTGACGGCGTCCTGAGTGATGCGGGCGATCTCGTCCTTCTCCACCCGTGGGCTGGCGGCGAAGCCCCAGGTGCCCGAGTGGAGCACGCGCACGCCGAAGCCGAAGCTCTCGGTTTCGATCACGGTCGGCACGTGGTTCACCTTGCCGCTGGCGGTGCCGGCGGAGCGGTCCGGGCTGGTGCGCAACCCCACCGTCTGGTTGCGGTAGCGATTGATGCGGATGTCGGCATAGGAGCAACCGAGCTTGCGGGCTCGATCGAGTGCGGCGTCGGCGAGTGCACGGAGCGCGGCGGGAGCGAGGGGTGCGGCCTCGAGGCGCTGCACCATCCACAAGGGCTGTCCGAGGACCTCGCTCACCGTGACGGCTCCGGCCGTGACCCCGACCACCTTCAAGAACCGGCGTCGAGACAAGGGCACGTGCGCCTCCCTCGTGATGCTGTGAATCCGAGAGCGCACGATAGCACAGGAAGAGCGGCGGTCTCTAGGAGTTCGTGCCGCCCGCCGACACTTCGGTTTGGAAACAGCGGCGGATGGCGGCAGCGGAGCGTTCGACGTCCGCTTCCCCGGTGCTCCAGTTCACGAAGGAAAGACGCATGACCGTGTCGCCGTGCCAGGTGGAGCCGCCGAGCCAGCAGGTGCCGTCTTCCTGCACCCGGGCGATGACGCGGCGGGTGAGCTCGCCGGGAGAAATCCCCGGAGCATGGAAGCGCACGAGCACCTGGTTCAGGACGACCTCGTTCAGGACTTCGACGCCGGGCTCTGCCGCCAGGAGCACAGCCATCTGTCGCGCCCGGGCACAGCAATCGTCCACGAGCTGGGCGACGCCGGTGCGCCCGAGTGCCCGTAGCGCCGCGTAGACCGGCACGCTTCGCGCACGGCGCGAGAACTCCGGGACCCAGTCCACCGGATCGCGCTCGGCGCCGGCGGACTTCACCAGATACGAGGCATCGGTGGTCATGGCGGCGTGATGGGCGGCGCTGTCGCGTACGATGGCCAACCCGGAGTCTTGCGGCACGTTGAGCCACTTGTGCGCGTCCGTCGCCCAGGAGTCGGCGTCGCCGGCGCCCTTGGTGAGATAGCGGTAACGGGGCGAGGCTGCTGCCCAGAGGCCGAAGGCGCCGTCCACGTGCACCCAGGCTTCGTGGGTGCGGGCGATGGCGATGATCTCGGGCAGGGGATCGCAGGCCCCGGTGTTCACGTTGCCCACCTGGGTGCAGACGATGGCAGGGCCGCTCCCGATGCCGAGCAGCGCTTCCAGCGCCGCCGGTTGCATGCGCCCTTGCGCATCGGCGGCGGCGATCTCCACTGTTTCCGTGCCCAGCCCGAGCAGGCGGAGGGCGCGGAAGAGGGTCACGTGTGCTTCGCCCCCGGCGATGAGGCGCAGCGGCGGGGCGCCATGCAGTCCTTTCGCTTCCACATCCCAACCGGCGCGGCGAAGCAGCACGTGTCGTGCGGCGGCGAGGCAGGTGACGTGCGCCATCTGGCAGCCGGTGACGAAGCCGACGCCGGATTCCGCGGGCAAGCCGAGGAGGTCGCAGATCCAGCCGCCCGTGACCTCCTCGAGCACCGAGACGAGGGGAGAGAGGACGAAGAGGCCCGGGTTCTGGTCCCAGGTGCTGGTCAGCCAATCGGCGCCGATGGCGACGGGCAGGGTGCCACCGATGACGAAGCCGAAGAAGCGCGGGCCGGCGTTCGCCATGTGACCGCGATCGGCGTGTCCGGCGAGGGCGCGCAGGATCTCTTCGGGATCGTCACCTTCTTCCGGGAGCGCGCGGGCGAGATGCTGCCGCATTTCACTGACGGAAGCGCGGGGGCCCACGTGGCGCGCCGCCAGATCGGCGAGGAAGTTGCTAGCGAGCTCCTGAGTGCGAGCGAGGAGAACGCGTCTTTCCGCGTCCGTCATCTGACGCAGGCGGTCCAGTCCATGGCGATGCGTCTTCATCCAGCCTCCATCCGCGAGGGCGCTTCGAGCCGGGGTCGCACCATTCTAGGCGCTCCAGTGCTGCCGCGCCCGTCCGTGTTGGGCGGTCCCCGGGGTTGGCGAGGAGACAGCGGTCTGCTGCGCCGCGCGCACCGGTGCGCCCTTGCCCTCGACGGGTCGAGGGGGTAGCTTGCCCGGAAGGTCAGATCGAGCGAATTCGACTCGGAGGTCAGAGGTGAAAACGGTACGCAACAAGACGGCCCGGCCCCTCCGGGTACCGCTCCCGCGCGGGAAAGTCCTCCACCTGGGGCCGAGCATGGAGGCGCAGATCGCCGACAACGCCGTGGAGCACGCGGGGGTGAAGAAGCTCATCAAGGCCGGGACGATCGAGATCCTGGGCGAGGGCGAGCGGCCGACCGCGGGCGGGACGGCGGCGCCTCACATTTCAGAACAAAAGCAAGGACGCGCCAAGTCGACGCTCATCCGCGGGAGCGGCGAGCGGTAATCCGACGCGCAGCGATTAACGAACGCGCTTCGTGCCGCACCGGTGAAGCCGGTGAAGCGTGCGGGTTCTCTCCCTTGTGGTGACAGGTGGGCCAGCGTAGCCTGGAGGGGATGAGCAGAGAACTCCGCATTCGAAACCTGCCGGACAAGCTGCAGCGACAGCTCGAGGCCGAGGCAGGAGCGATCGGGTTGCCTTTGGAGGACTACCTACTCACGCTTCTCTTGCGAACGCTCTCCGACCGGCCTCCCCGCCGTCCAGCTCGGAGGTCCTTGGGCTCACAGCGGCACGCCTTCTACGAGCAGGCGGCCCTGGAGTGTCTCTCGACCCTCACCGAACCGGAAGCGACGGTCATCAAGATGCGCTTCGGCATCGGCGACGCCGCACCGCACAGCCTGCAATCCATCGCCGACACCATGGGCATCTCGAAGCAGAGAGTGCATCAGATCGAGGCCGATGCCCGTCGCAAGCTCAAGCATCCCGCTCGGCCCGAGGTCCTGGCTTTCGCCATGCGGAAGCTCGACCACCTCGACC
>DASRJW010000012.1 GCA_035649275.1 Candidatus Krumholzibacteriia bacterium | reverse complement strand
GGGATAACAGGCTTATCTCCCCCAAGAGTTCATATCGACGGGGAGGTTTGGCACCTCGATGTCGGCTCATCACATCCTGGGGCTGGAGAAGGTCCCAAGGGTTTGGCTGTTCGCCAATTAAAGTGGTACGTGAGCTGGGTTTAGAACGTCGTGAGACAGTTCGGTCCCTATCCTCTGTGGGCGGAGGAGCTTTGAAGGTAGCTGTCCCTAGTACGAGAGGACCGGGACGGACCAACCTCTAGTGTACCTGTTGTCGCGCCAGCGGCATGGCAGGGTAGCTATGTTGGGAGCGGATAAACGCTGAAAGCATCTAAGCGTGAAGCCGAACCTGAGATAAGAGCTCCCGGACCTTCGGGTCCCTAAAGGGTCCAGGGAGATTACCTGGTTGATAGGCCAGAGGTGGAAGCGCGGCAACGCGTGCAGCCGACTGGTACTAATAACCCGTGAGGCTTGGCTCATTCTCTTTTCGGCTCTACCCTGCTCGGGTTGTCGTTCTTCGCGTCGCTGCCACGACGCACCCTTTGGGTGGTGATAGCGCAGGGGGTACACCCGTTCCCATTCCGAACACGGCCGTTAAGCCCTGCAGCGCCGATGGTACTGCCACCGGGAGGTGGTGGGAGAGTAGGACGCCGCCCAATTCTCCCGGACCCCGCGCCCGCCGCGGGGTCCGCTGCTTTCCCGCTGCTCCCGGCGGCTGCTAGGGGGAGCCATGCGCGACGTCGACGTCATCGTCGTCCACTACAAGACCCAGGAATGCACCGAGCGGGCCATCGCCTCGGCCCTCCCCGAGGAGTGCCTGCGGCGCGTGATCGTGGTGGACAATCATTCCGGCGATGGCAGCTGCGAGCACCTGCAGCGCCGCTTCGCCGCTGCCCCGGTCACCTTCCTCCCCCAAAACGAGAACCTCGGCTTCGGCACCGCCTGTAACCGGGGCGCCCGGCTGGCGAGGGGGGACTTTCTCTTTTTCCTCAACAGCGATG
The DNA here is from genome assembly GCA_035649275.1 of Candidatus Krumholzibacteriia bacterium. Taxonomy (NCBI): domain Bacteria; phylum Candidatus Krumholzibacteriota; class Candidatus Krumholzibacteriia; species Candidatus Krumholzibacteriia bacterium. Next base: position 39,219 of record DASRJW010000012.1, on the reverse strand, counting down.
CTTTGGTGCAGCCCAGTTGCTTGGCGCTCTTGCGCGCCAAGCTGGAGCAGCGCCCCGACATCGGTCTGGTGGCGCCGGACGTCTATCGAGCCGACGGGCAGACGCTTCAGTCCGACGCGCAAGGCATCTTTCCCACGGCGGGCCGCATTCTGGCCCGGCGCACCCGCACCGTCCTCACGACGGTGGAGCCCGACTGGGTTTCGGCGGTGGCGGTGATGGCACGGCGGGTCGAGTACCTGCAGCTCGGCGGCTTCTCGGAGCGTCTGTTCCTCTACTACGAGGACGTCGATCTCTGCCGGCGCTATCGGCGCTCCGGCAAGACCGTGGTCCGTGAGCCCGCCGCCCGAGTGATCCACCTCGGCGGGCAGAGCCTGCGCTCGTCGCGGGAGCGCAAGCGCCTCTACTACACGAGCCAGGACCGCTACCTCGAGCTGAACGGCACGCCTTGGGTCGGCCGGCAGCTCGTCAAGCTGCTCCGCCTTCCCTACGCCAAGCTGCGCACCTAAACTCGCGTGACGTGGGGGGGAAGCCTTGGAAATCCTGATCGTCAAGATCGCGGCGTTGGGCGACGTGGTGATGGCTCTCACCATGCTCCCGGCGATCGAAAAGCACTATCCCCAGGCGCGGGTCACCTGGCTTACGGCCAAGCAGACGGCTCCCTTGGTGCAAGCCACGGGCAAGGTGCACCAGGTGATCGCGGTGGATGAAGAGCCTCTCTTGGCCGGAAATCGGGCGCAAAAGATCGAAGCCATGCTGCGGCTCTGGATCGACCTCGCCGGGCGGCGTTTCGATCTCATCGTGACCGCTCATCCCGACCCGCGTTACCGCTGGCTCACCCGTCCGCTGGCAGCAGCAGAGCGACGCGGGTTCTCGCGCCGGCAAGGGCAGCGACCCTTCCCGGTGCCCGGCCGCTACCACGGCGATGAATATGCGCGCTTGATCACCGGCGAGGAGGGTCCGGCGCAGGTGCCCAGTGTGCTCCCCAGCGTTCCGGTGGGTCTGTCCGAGACGGTCCGGGCCGCACTCGCCACCCTCCCCGTCCCGGTCGTCGCGCTGGCGCCGGGCGGTGCCAAGAACATCCTGAGCGACGTGCCTCTGAAGCGCTGGCCTCTATCGCACTACGCCGAGCTCGCCCGTCGCCTCCTCGCCCAGGGGTGCGGCGTGGTTCTCACCGGTGCCGCCTCCGACCTCTGGGTCCAGGAAGGCTTCGCCGGGCTCGATGTCCTCAATCTGATCGGCAAAACTTCGGTCATGGATCTCGTGGGTCTCTACGCGGCCTGCGACGCCGTCGTCACCCACGACAGCGGACCCCTGCACCTGGCGCGCTTGGCGGGAGCACCGCTGGTGGCGCTCTTCGGTCCCACGGCGCCGGCGGAATTCATCCGCCCCGACGCCAGGACCGTGGTCCTGTGGGGGGGCGCGCACCTGCCCTGCCGTCCTTGTTACGACGGCCGCCGCTACGCCGATTGTCACGATAATGTGTGTATGCAGAGCGTGACACCCGGGCAGGTGGAGGCGGAAGTGATGCAGCTCGCTGGGCGCGCCGAGGTGCGCCCTGGCTCGCGGCCATCAACGCTGCGCTCGCAGACCGAGAGGCGCACTCCTCGTTGAGCATGGCGAGGGGACGCCCGATAGGCGTCTTTGATGACAGGCGACCTCTCGCGTCCCCCTCCTTCCACTCCTGGATCGACGCGATTCTGTTTGTGGTGGAGCTGATGCCGCGCCGCACGGGCTCAGAAGTGTTCGTAACTCCAGCCCGAGTCGCCGTAGAAGGGCGAGGATGCCACGGTGAGGGTGTGCCCTTCGTTCCAAAGCAGATAGACATGACCGGTGTCCCCGACGCAAAGGAGTGGCGCCTCGGGTGTGGCCGGCAGATGCGAGGCGAGGTTCAGGTTGCGCGTGAGGCCGAGCCAGAGCGCCCCGTAATTCGAGACCCGGTCGAAGCCGATGCCGCGGATGCCCGGGTCCCCTTCGGTCCAGGTGAGATAGAAATTGCCGGCGGCGTCGGCACCGCTGCGAAAGGGAACGAAAGCTGGTTCCTGGAAACCCGCGGGCGCGACCAGATGCCAGCCTCCCGTGCGGGGCACACGTGTCTCGACGAAAGTGGCGCCATCGTCGGCGCTGGTGCGAAGACTGAAGAAGGAAGAAGCATCGGCGGCCACGGCTTGCCAGACGATGTAGAGGTGGCCGAAACGGTCGATGTGCATCTGCGGCTGCGTGGGATAGCCGCCGGTGGGGAGCCGCTGCGGGGCAGCCTCCCAGGACCGGCCTTGGTCATGGGAACGGGTGAAGAGGACGCCGGCGCTGGTGAGCCAAGCCGCGAAGGCCGCGCCGGTCGGCGACAGCGCCAGCGCCGGGCGCGGCAAGCGCGAGCCGACGAGGGGACGTCCCAGGTACTGATTCTCCCACTGCCAGGTGGCGCCGTGATCCACGGAGGCGTTGACGTAGATACCCGGGACGCCGGCTTGGAGCTCGCACCATCCCAGGAGCAGGCTCCCGGTGTCGTCGCAGACCAGGTCGGGGGCGGCTTTCTCCGCGGTGGAAACACCGGTGATGGCAACCGGCGTCTCGAACCAGCTGCTGCCGCGGTCGTGCGAGCTGTTGATATAAAAGGCGACGAAGCCCTCGGCTTCGTCGCGCCAGACCACGTAGATGTTGCCGCGCCGATCGCAGCGCAGGATGGGAGCGGCGAGGTGCAGCGAGGGGACGACACCGGTGTTGACCTGCACATCTGCCTCGAGCCAGGACTCGCCGCCGTCGAGGCTGCGGTTGAAGAAGAGATCGACCTTGCCGTGCCGGGTGTCTTCCCAGAGGACGTAGACCTCGCCAGGAGCACCCGCGGCCAGGTGCGGCCTGCCGCGCTCTCCCGCCACGCTGGTGTTGACGTAATGGAACCGTGGGCTCCAGCTTTCGCCATAGCGCTTGGAGTGGGCCACGAAGATCTGATTGGTGGTTTCGAAGCGCTCGGTGCCGGCAGCGTAGACGCCGCCCGCTTCGTCACAGGCCAAGGCAGCGTCGACGAAGCGCGGTGCCAGAGTCACCGGCGCGCTCGACGAACCCGGTGGGGCGGCATTGCAACCCGCCCCGAGAGCCGCGACCGCGAGCGCCGCGCTGCAGCGCGCCCTGGCAGCGAGCGTCCCTCCGAGGAGGCAAGGTAAAGGTGGCATCGGCGGGGCACCGTAGCAAGCCAGTGGCGAGGCGGTCAAGCGGGACCGGCGGGCCCCCATCGCCGACTCGCCGTCGGTCGACCTTTTTTCTCGCCGCGGTGTCTTGTGTCGCTGGCGCAGCGCTCTTCGAGCTGGGTGTGCGCTGGCTCGAGCCGCAACCCGAGTCGCGCTATCGCTACTCGCCGGCGACGTACTTCGAACCGACGCCGGGAGCGCGCTACGTCTATCGCCGGCAGGAGTTCTCCGTCCCGATCCAGATCAACGATTTCGGCATGCGCGACCTGCCGCGCCGGCTGGAGAAACCACCGGGAGGTCTCCGGGTGGCGCTCGTCGGCGATTCCTTCGCCGAAGCCCTGCAGGTGCCCCTGGACAGCACCGTGGCGCGGCTCCTGGAAGAACGCCTGCACGCTTGCTTCCCGGCCCGACCGCTCGAGGTGCTGAACTTCGGCGTCAGCGGCTTCGGTGCCGCTTGCTGCGCCGCGCGCACCAAGCACCTGGCGGCGCGCTTCCACCCGGACTTGGCGCTCTACCTGTTCGTGGCCAACGATCTCCTCGACGTCGTGGGCAACGATGCTCGTATCTATGTGGTGGAAGGCGACAGCATGCGCCTCCGTCCGGTCGTGCTCGGGCCGCTCCGGCGGAGCGCGCGCTGGCTCACCGACCTCGCCAAGGCGCACTTGCAGGCCTACCGCTTCCTGCGCTTCCGGCAGCAACATCGCGCCGAGAGTTCCCGGGTGGCGGCGGCACAGGAGCGCGGCGTGACGGGGGGAACGACGGAGCTGCTCCTCGACGAGCTGCAGTGGCGGCGCTTCTGCCAGGCACTGGCCCTCTTGCGGCAGGAAGCCGCTGCCGCCGGCGCGCCCTTGCTCCTGGCGCAGGCGACCACCTTTGGCCCGCAGATGAGCGCCCGTCTGGCCGGGCTCTGCGACGCTCTCGGCATTCCTTACCTGGACCTGGTGGGAGTTCTGGCAGCCGACCCGGGGCCGGTGAGTTTCCGTATCGACGGTCACTGGCGGGCCCGGGGCCACTGGGTGGCGGCGTCGGCGCTCGCCCCCGTGGTCTGCGACATGCTTAAGGCGAGGGAACCGTGAGGCGCGCCCTCCCGTAGAAGGGGCGCACCAGAGGCGGAGACAGCGTCGCGGCGCCCAGGACCCTATAATGCTTTCCCAGGCGAGGGGATCCGCCCGCCAGGGCCACGGAGGCATGGGCAGTTCTCCGCGTCTGGAGGATGATGATGCAGGCTGCGCCGCGCAGCAGGCGGGTCGCCCCTCGCGGGGCGCGCCGACAGTGGTGGAAGCAAACTGGGTGCAGGAGGAAAGCTTTGCGGCGGGGAATCCAGTCCATGGTGCTGATCGGGCTCTGCAATCTAGCGGCAGTGTCCGCAGTGTCCGGAAAGCCGGCGCGCGGCGGTGCCCCCGCCCCGGGAACAGCCGGCGACGAGCTGCAGCGGCAGATCTACGCCGCCCGCGATCAAGTGTTGCCGGCGCTGGTGAACGTGCAGCCCGTCGTCCCCGATTACAGCTCGGGGACGAAGGAGAAGTCGCAGGTCACCGGCAGTGGCGTGGTGGTCCGCGCCGAGGGCTACGTGGTGACCAACTACCACGTGGCGGGCCATTCCGAGCAGGTCATCTGCACGCTCTGGAACAAGGAGCGCCTCCGCGCCGAGCTCATCGGCGGCGACCCGCTCACGGACCTGGCGGTGCTCAAGCTGGACTTCAGCGACTACAAGGGGGAGCGGCCGCCGGCCGCGGAGTTTGGCGATTCCGACGCGCTGCAGACCGGGCAGATCGTGATGGCCCTCGGCAGCCCCTTCGCCCTGTCGCGCTCCCTCAGCTTCGGCGTCATCAGCACCACCGACCGCTACCTGCCCGCCGATTTCCGCCTGCCCTCGGGGGAGCGCACCGGCATCTTCAACACCTGGATCCAGACCGATGCAGCGATCAATCCGGGGAACAGCGGCGGCCCCTTGGTGGATCTGTCGGGCCGGGTGGTCGGGATCAACTCCCGCGCCTTCGTCATGGCCAACAACCTGGGCTTTTCCATCCCTGCCAACGTGGTGCGTGAGGTCTCGGGCGCCATCATCGCCGGGGGCAAGGTCGAGCGCAGTTGGATCGGGGTCGAGGTGCAACCGTTGCAGGAGCTGGAGGACTTCTTCGCCGCTCGCGCCGGCGGCGTCCTCGTCAGCGATGTCGAACCGGAGTCGCCGGCGGAGAGCGCTGGGATCAAGCCGGGAGACTTGCTGGTGCGCGTGGGGAACAAGGACGTGACCGCACGCTTCTACGAAGAGATCCCGCTCTTCTATAGCTTCGTCGCCGGCCTCCCGGCGGACAAGGAGGTCGAGATCGCCTACCAGCGCGCCGGTTCTTTGCAGACGGTGCGGCTCACGCCGCGGGAGTACGGTCGTTCGAGCGGCAGCGATTTCGAGGTCAAAGCCTGGGGTTTCACCGTGCGGGGGATCACCCAGCAGACGGTGCTGGACATGCATCTCGACAATGCCTCCGGTGTCCTGGTTTCCGGCGTGCGCGGCGGCAGTGCCGCCGAAGAAGGCGGTCTGGCACCGCAGGACATCGTGCGCTTCATCGGGGAGACGAAGGTGGAGAGCCTGGAACAGTTCCGCCAGCTCTACGAGGGGCTGTCGAAGGGAACTCCAGAACCGATCATGTTGCACGTCAAGCGACGGGATTCCGGGCGTTTCGTGCTGATCAAGCCAGGAGGACGTGAAGGGTGAGGCGAGGACTCGAGCGTTGCGGGAGCTCCGCCGCTCTCGCGGTGCTGCTCATGGGTGGCGTGCAGGCGGCGCAAGCGGGGCCGCGGCAGATCTACGAGCGCCAGCGCGGCAGCGTCGTGGCGGTGACCTACTACGTGGAAACGCGGATGATGCGCCAGGTGCGGGAGGTCGAGGGCCGCGACCTGGCCGTCGTGGTCGGAACGGATCTGATCATGCTCAACGGCGCCGTCGTCACCAGCTCGGCCACGGGCGCCCAACCCCACGATTTCAAAGTGCATTTCGGCGGCGGCGTGGTGCGCAACGCCAGCTTCGTCGGGCGTGACGAGTTCGCCAACATCGCCTTCCTACGCTTGCAAGGCACCCTGCCGCCCGGGGTACAGCCCTTGCGCTTCGATGTGCGTTCCCGGCCGCACGTGGGCGATGACGTCTACGTCCTGGGGCTCTTGCCCGACAACCTGGAGCCGATGGTGCATCTCGCCGCGGGTCGCGTCGTGGCCGACGTGGACAAGCCCAAGCCTTTCCTGGTGACGGATCTGAACGCCGAAGATGCCCTCGGCGGGCCCGTCTTCGATGCCGACGGCCGGGCCGTGGGCGTCCTCTCCGAGCTCGGCGGCGCCGGTCCCTCGTTCGTCTCCAGCTTCGGCGGCGAGGAGGGCTCCTACTACGGCATCCTGGTGCCGTCGGCGACGCTGGCGCCATTGATCGCGAGCCCGCCGCGCAAGGGCGAAGCGCGCCGCGCCTGGCTCGGGATCACGCTGCAGGCGCTGACGCCGGAGATGGCGGACTACTGGAAGCTGCCGGCCCAGAGCGGCATCATCGTCAACTCCGTCATCCCCGGCTCCCCGGCGGCAGTGGCGGGTCTGCAGGAGGGCGACATCATCTTGGAGATGAACGGCGCTCCCGTCCCGGTGGATCGAGAAGACCACGTGCCCATCTTCGTCGAACAGGTGGGATTGGCGGGGGTGGCGACCCAGCTGCACCTCGGCATCGTCCGCGGCGGGTCGCGGCAAGAGGTGGACGTGGTGCTGCAGGCGGCGCCGAAGTCGCCCCAGGAGGCCGAGGAATACCACAACAACGATTTCGAGCTCACCGTACGCGAGCTCGTCTTCGCCGACCTCCGCGCCCACGACCTGGCGCCGGACTTCCGGGGCGTGATGGTGAGTCGGGTGGAGGAAGGCAGCTGGAGCAGCGTCGGGGGCCTGGAGGCCGGGGACATCATCCAGCGCGTCGACGACGAGACCATTGCGGCGCCGGCGGACGTGAAGCGGGTGCTGGAAGATGCGGCGAAGAAGGAAATCCGGAAGCTGGTGTTCTTCGTCGAGCGCGATGGCCGCAGTCAGTTCATCACCGTGAAAACCGACTGGCAAGGCTGAGCCGCCGCCCGCGGCGGGAGGGCAACCCCGCGGCTGCCCTCCCCGCTGCGGCGTCTGGCGATCAGCGCGGGTGGCTGGAAGCGTCCTCGCTGCGAGCCCGCAATTCCTCGTTGGCAGCGATCTGTAGCTCGACCCGGCGGTTCTGGGCCCGGCCGTCGTTGCTGCCGTTGCTCGCCACCGGCATGCTCTCGCCGAAGCCCAACGCCTGGAGACGTGAACCGTTCACGCCGCGGGTGACAATGTAATTCCGCACCGACTCCGCCCGGCGTTCGGAAAGCTGCTGATTGTGGGTCTCCGAGCCGGTGTCGTCGGTGTGCCCTTTCACCAGCACATCGGTCTCCGGATAGTTCTGCAGCACCCGGCCCACGTCGTCCAGGAGTTTGCGCGCCTCGGATTTGAGCACTGACGAGTCGGTATCGAAGAGAATGGGACTCTGGAAGGTGACCACGAGCTCGTCGCCTACTTGCTGCACGTCCGCTCCAGGCACCTTTTCCAGCTCTTTCTTCTGCTTGGTCATGTAGTCACCGATGATGGCGCCCGCGGCCGTTCCGACCACGCCGCCGATGACCGCACCCTTGCCGCCGCCGACGGCGGCCCCGGTGGCCGCGCCGGCGACCCCGCCGATGGCGGCGCCCTTCTGTGTCCCGGTGCAGCCGAACAGTACGGGGAGCCCGGCGACAGCCACCGCCAGAGCCACGACCCCGATCTTCCTCCACTCCATAGTCTCCTCCTCCACATGCGCACGGTGCATTGCCGGAGTCCAAACGCTCCCCATGAGGGCGGGGCAGCGTCCACCCGAACGTGTTTGCACGGGACGTGCCGTTCGGCTAGGCTGGCGCCCTCGCGGAGGAGTCTCTTGCCTGATCTGGCCTACGTCAACGGCTGGGTGGGCCCGCTGCGACAGGCCCGCGTCGCCGTCCTCGACCGTGGCTTCCTGTTCGCCGATGGGGTCTACGAAGTGCTGCGCACCTACGGCGGACGGCCCTTCGCGCTGCAAGCGCATCTGCGGCGTTTGCAGCACAGCCGCCGCGGGCTGCGCCTGCCGGCCCCCTTGCCGAACCGGCGGCTCCGCGCGCTGATCCTGGAGCTGCTGCAGCGGAGCGGCTACGACGCGGCGCGCATCTACATCCAGGTGACCCGCGGCAGCTCGCGGCGCCGGCAGCACCTCTTCCCCCGCAGCGTCCAGCCGACGCTGGTGATCTACGTCGAAAAGTCCGGGGACGAAGCGGGACATCTCCAGGCGCACGGCGCCAGCGTGCGCACTCTCCCGGATTGGCGCTGGAAGTTCTGCCACTTGAAAACCCTCGTGTTGCTCCCAAACGTCATGGCCCGTCAGGCTGCCTGGCGGGCCGGCGCCGATGAAGCCGTGCTTCTCGGCCCTGGCGGCGTGGTCCGCGAGGGAGCGACGAGCAACATCTTCGTGCTGCGCCGCGGCGTGCTGCGCACCCACCCGTTGGGTCCAGAGATCCTCCCGGGCGTGTCACGGCAGGTGACGTTGGAGCTGGCGCGAGCGCAGGGACTGGAGGTGCGGGAGCAACCCTTCCGGCGTGCGGCTCTCTTCGCCGCCGACGAGGTGCTGCTTTCCTCCACCTCTCTCGAGGTGACGCCGGTGGTGCGCGTCGATGGCAAGCGCATCGGCAGCGGTGCGCCTGGCCCCGTGGCGCAGGCATTGCTCGCGCGCTTCCACGCCCGCACCCGGGGGAAACCGTGGCGGCGCCGCGTTCCTTCCTGATGGCGGTCCCGCCGCAACCCCGTGTACCATGGGGAGGTGGCAGGGGGAGGTGCCGATGCAGCAGCGCGTGCGGATCGAATACTGCGTCGTCTGAAACTACTACCCCCGCGCCGCCGGTCTGGCGGCGGAGCTGCAGCGACGTTTCGGGGCGACCGTGGAACTGGTGAAGGGCGGACGCGGTGCCTTCGAGGTGAGCGTCGACGGCCGTCTGGTCTTCAGCAAGTCGGCGACCCAACGTTTCCCCGAGGACGCCGAGATCTTCGCTCACTTCCAGCGGTCAGGGAGATCCTGAGCATGCAGGTCCGGGACATCATGACGACGCCGGTGTTCGCCGTGGGACACACGGACAACCTCAAGGTCGCGGAAGACTTGATGGCGTGGAAGCATGTCCGCCATCTGCCGGTGGTGGACGACTCCACCCATCTCGTCGGCCTCATCACCCACCGCGATCTCCTGCGTGCCTGCGTCTCCAGCCTGGCGGGGATCTCGCAGCACGAACAGGACGCTCTGCTCCGCGGCGTGCCGGTGCGGGAGATCATGCAGTCCGACATCGTGACCGTGGAGCCCGATGCCGACGCCCGCGAGGCGGCGCGCAAGATGCTGCAGCTCGAGATCGGCTGCCTGCCCGTGGTGGAAGGGAAGAAACTGGTGGGGATCGTCACCGAGGCCAACTTCCTGCGCTACCTGCTCGAGATCCTGGAATGACAAGCCCGCGGCGCGGGACGCCTCTGGTGCTCGGCCATCGCGGCGCTGCGGCGCAGGCGCCGGAGAACACGCTTCCGGCTCTGGAACTGGCGCTTCGTCTCGGTGCCGATGGGGTCGAGGTGGACGTGCAGCGCAGCGCCGACGGCGTCCTCGTCCTCGTCCACGATACGGACTGGCTGCGGACGGCGGGACTGGCGCGCCGGGTGCGCGAGGTGCCCTGGGGCGAGGTGCGCCGACTCGACGCCGGCGCCTGGTTCGGCTCTCGCTTCCGCGGCGTGGCGCCACCGCGCTTGGAGGCAGCGCTGGAAAGCCTGCCCGACAGCACCTTCGTCGACCTGGAGATCAAGTCCCCCGAGGACGATCCCGGCTTGGGCGCCGCCGTGCTCGCGGCAGCGCTCCCGCATGCGGAGCGTTTGCGCTTCTTGCTCACCTCCTTCGACCGCGATTGCCTCGAAGCGCTCCTTCCCAGGGCCTCGGGCATCGCTCTCGGCCTCCTCGCCAAAGCGCTCCCGGACCCCGGAGGTCCGCTGCTGCATCAAGCCCTGTGGGCGCCGGCGCTGCTGGAGAAACCGGACCACGTCGAGCGCGTACACCGAGCCGGGGGGCAGGTGTTCGCTTGGACCGTGGACGATCCCGAGGTGGCGCAACGACTGCAAGATCTCGGCGTCGAGGGGATCATCACCAACGAACCGGGGAAGATCTGCAAGAGCTTGCGGCGGCGGGATGCAATCTGACCCGAGGTCACCGGCACAAACCCATCGAATCATTGCCATTCAACGTCGTCGACTGCGGCCCTGGGCGCTCTGTTGCGCCTCCAGACGTTCGACCCGCCGCCGCAGGTCGTCGTTCTCCTGGCGCAGGTCGCGCAACTCGGCACGCAGGGCTTTCCACGCCTCGGGCGAGCGGCCGCTATCGCTCAGTTCGCGGAGCGCCATTTCGGCGGCGCGCTGGATGCGACGATCCACATCGCTCCGCGCCAGCAGACGCAGCGCCGGCACCGCCTGTGGGCGGCCGAGACGGGCCAGTGCTTCCGCCGCATCGATGTTGGCGAAGAAGTCTCGATCGCCGAGGCTGCCGATGAGGATTTCCTCGATCGCCCGGGCCCGGGCGGGGAACGACTGACCGAGGGTGGCGAGGGCGCGCATCGCGGCCGACCGGGCCCAGCGACTGTGGCCATAACGGCACCAGGGCAGAACGACGTCGATGCTGCGCTCGTCTTCCAGGAGACCGAGCGCTTCCAGCGCCGCGGCGCGAATGCAGTCGCGGTACGACGGCAGGCGCAGCGCCCGGCGGCAGAGGGCGAAGGTGGCGTCGGCGCGCCGGCGGGCGAGGGTGCGGAGGATCTCGGCGCGGACGAGGTATGCCGGTTCGCGACGCCAGAGAGCAAGCAGAGCCTCGTGCACCGGGAGCTCGGGGCGGAGCTCGGCCAAGGCGCGCACGATGGCGCGCCGGCGGCGCGGCTCGTCGCTCCGCAGCGCGGCGAGCAGCGCCGTGCGCGCCGCCGCGCCGCCCACCCGCGCCAGGGCGCGCGCGATCTCACCGGCGGTGCCGGGAAAGCGCGCCCGGCGGAGCGCCTGGCCGAGCGCCCGGGTCACCTCCGCATCGCCGGGGAAACGGGCGAGGCCGCGGGCCGCATCCACTTGACCATGCAGATCCCGGGCGCTCTCGAGCTGGGCGAGGAGCTCCTCCCGCCCGGGCTCGACTTGCAGCTGCAGCAACAAGGCATGCTCGGGATCGAGGCGCAGATAGCGTGGGCGCTGGGGTGCCGGAAGGGCGAAGCTCTGCTGGGCGCGCTCGACTTGCAGACGCTGCCGGCGCGGGCCACGGGCGAAGCCCACCTCGACATCCAAGGAAAACAAGAAGCAGGCACGGCCGCCCTCGGGCCCCTGGGTCTGGCGCAGTTGCAACTCCACTTGCCGGCTCGTCTCGTCCCAGCGCCAGCGCCCCTCGAGGCGCGGGAACCCAGCCCCCAGCACCCATTGCTCGAAGAACGCGTCCAGGTGCCGGCCGGTGCTCTCTTCGATGGCGATCTTGAGGTCCGCGGTTTCGACATTCTGGAAAGCGTGCTTGCGCAGGTAGTGCCGCAAGGCTTTCCAGAACAGGGCGTCGCCGAGCTCGTGGCGCAGCATGTGCAGGACGAGACCGCCCTTCTCGTAGAGGTGGCGGTCGAAGATCTCCACCGGCCGCGTGTAGCGCCGTTCCACGATGGGACGCTGGTAGGCCTCGTCTTCCTTGAAGTAGTCCTCGGCGTCGCCGTGCAGCTTCCAGAGGAACTCGTCGCGCCCGCGGTGGTGCTCCAGGAACAAGGCTTCGGCGTAGGTGGCGAACCCCTCGTGGAGCCAGGCGTGCGCCCAATCCTTGCACGTCAGCACATTGCCCCACCATTGGTGCGCGAGCTCGTGGGCGATGAGCGCGTCGCTGTGGGTTTCGGTAGCGGCCACGGCGTCGAGGAGGACCGCATCGGTGAGCGTGGTGGCGGAGATGTTTTCCATGCCGCCGAAGATGAAATCCTGCACCACCACCTGGGCGTATTTCTCGAAGGGATAGGGGAAGTCGAAGCTGCGGGCGAAGAAGCGCAGCATCTCCGGGGTGCGGCCGAAGGTGCGCTCCACCTGGGGCCGTTCGCCGCGGGGGACGGCGTAGGTGAGCGGCACCCCGTCCACTTCCTGCTGCACGGTGTCGAAATCGCCGGCCACGAGGGAAATCAAGTAGGGCGGATGCGGGGCGTCCTCGCGCCAGTGGTAGGTGTGCCAGCGTCCACGGCGGCGTACGCCGAGGAGCTTGCCGTTGGCGATGACTTGGAAAGATTGCGGCACCGTGGCGAGGAGTTCGCTCGTGGTCTTGTCGTGCGGATGATCGAAGCAGGGGAACCAGTGGTGCGAGTCCTCGTCCTGGCCCTGGGACCAGACCTGCGCCGGCTTGCGCGGGTGCGCCGCGTCGGGGCCGATGAAGTACAGGCCGCGCCGCGGCACGCCGTGGTAGGCGATGGCGAGGCGGAGCTCCACACCTCCCGGTCGCCGGCGTGGCCAGTGCAACCGCAGGCAGTCGCCGGCATGCTCGAAGCGCACGGCGCCGCCGTCGCTCCGCACCGAGTCCACGTGCAGCGTGCTGGCGAGATCGAGGTCGAGGCTGGACAAGGATTCCAGCGGCACCAGGGTCAAGGTGGCGACGCCGCGGAGGTCGGGACGGCGTGGATCGAGCCGCAGCTCCAGCCGGAGGTGACGGGTGTCGTAGGTGCGGTGGCGGGCGTAGCGCGCCGGGAGATCCGGCGGGGCGAAGGGTCGCTTGCTCTCCCCGTTCATGAGTCGGCGTCGGAGAAGGCCAGTTGCACCCGCCGGGCGGGGCGACGCGGCGCCGGCAGCTCCGAAGCCAGGTGCAACCCGGGAGGCATCGACCCCAGACGCACGGCGGCGGAGACGAGCTGCGACGCCGTGGTCAGGTCGCCGTGGAAACCGCCGTGCACGGTGCAGTGGAGGCTCGGCTTGCCGCGCAGGTGCACTTCGTCGCGGGGATTCTCCGCTTCCAGATACATCTGCAGGTCCAGGACGATGCGTTCGTGGCCGCCCTGGGAGCCGACGGCGCGATGATGGATGCCACAGACGCGTCCGCTCGGCACATCGAAATGATCGGTGCGCAACCGGCGTGGGGCGAGCTTCGGCACCAGCGTCTCCTGAACCCGATCGAGAGGCCAGCCGAGCAGATCGGCGACGTGAGCGCAGGACTCCACCAAACCCACGTGCCCGATCTTGCCTTCCCGCGCCAGGGCTTCGAACTGCGCCGCCGTGAGGCCCGAGCCGATCTTGCGTTGCAAAGGCCCGCGCCGCTGCGACGCGTCCACCACGCGGTGTACTTGCACGTGCTCCAGGCTTTGCGAGTTCGAGGCCAAGATGACCGGCCACACATCCATGGCGAAACCTGGATTGATGCCGGTGCCGACGATGCATCGTCCGGCCCGGCGGGCGGCGCGGTCGAGCCGGGCGGCGAGGCGTGGCGCGCGTAGCGCCGGGTAAGAGAGTTCCTCGGTGGAGGAGACCACGTGATAGCCCTGGTTGAGCAACGCCAGGATGGAGGGCGCAGCGCCGCGGAGCGAGCTCGTGGTGGTGAGGAAGGCGAGAGCTTCGCCGCGTGGTGCCGGCGCCGTCTCCCGCACCGACGTGCTCGGAGCTTGCGGGCCCAACAGGCGGCGCAGCGGCGTGCCCACCAGCTGCGGCGAAAGATCCACGCCGGCGAGGAGCTGGAACGAGGCATCTTGCGACAGCACGAGCTTGCCCAGCTCGACCCCGATCGGGCCCAGGCCGATGATGACCACCTTCTGGCGCGCCGCACGAGCCGGGCGCGCACGCAGCGTGAGGCGGCGCTCCATGCCTGCACTCTAGCAGAGCCAAAGCGGGCTTCCAAACACGAGGCGAGCGATGGTCGACGCGCCTCCTCGCTCTGTGGCATCCTGGCGCTTCGTCCGGAACTGCCTGCGGAGGCGCGGTCCATGGCACAGGGGCAGCGTAAGATCCTGGTGGTGTGCTTCGGCAACATCTGTCGCAGCCCGACGGCGGCGGCACTCCTGATCCGCGCCCTCGCGAGCCGTGGCCTCGGCGCGCACTACGAGGTCACCTCCGCCGGTGTCGGCGCCATCGAGGGCCAACCGGCCGCACCACTCGCGGCTGCGGTGGCCGCCGCCCACGGCCTCGATCTGTCCAGCCATCGGGCCCGCCGCTTGGACGCGGCCATGGCCCAAGGCGCCGACTTCCTCATCGCCAGCGACGAGGTGGTGGAGGATCTGATCCTGCGCATCGCCGGTGACATCGCCGTCCTGGGTTGGCACGTGGACGATCCCTACGGCGGCCCAGAAGAGGAGTACCGCGCCGCCTTCACCGTCCTCCAGGGTCTGGTGACCGAATTCGTCGCCCGGCTCCCTTAAGCCCGCTTGAGCCCGAGCCGGCGCTGGTAGACTGCACCGCCATGCGCGCCACTTCCCCAGCCATCGCCGTCCTCGGCACGTTGACGCGGGATACCACGGTGTATGCCGACGGCTCGCGGAGCGAGAACCTCGGCGGCACGCACTACAGTGTGTTGACCCTGGCACACCTCTTCCAAGGCAAAGCGCGCATCCTCCCGGTGGCGCATGTGGGTGCCGACGCCTTCACCGCCATCGAGGCGGCGCTCAACTTGCCCGGAGTCGACCGCTCCGGCCTGATGCAAGTGCCGCAGAGCAACAACCACGTCTATCTCACCTACACGAGCGCCACCGAACGCGAGGAGATCTTGGTCGGTCTGGTGCCGCCCCTCTCGGCAGCGGAGTGCAGCGGCTTCGGATCTCTGGACTGGGTGCTGGTGAACCTGACTTCGGGACGCGACGTGACCTTGGAAGGCATGCAGGCGCTGCGCGGGGCGACGGGCGGCACGGTGCAGCTGGATGTGCACAGCTTGACCCTGGACTTCGCCCCGAACGGCAAGCGCTTCCTCTCCAAGCCCGAGGGCTGGGAGCGCTGGGTGGCATGCGCCGATTGGGTGCAGATGAACGAGACCGAGGCCAAGCTCCTCGGCGAAGGTCTGCCGCTACAGGAGTTCGCCGCTCGTGTCCTCGCCCTCGGACCGCAGGGTGTCTTCGTCACCCTCGGGGACGCCGGCTGTCACGGCTTCTGGCACCAAGGGGGAGAACGGCGGAGCCTGCGCCTGCCGGCGGCGCGCCAGCCAGAGCCGGCGTTTCCCACCGGCTGCGGCGACGTCTTCGGCGCCGGCCTCGCTTTCGCCCTGCTCCAAGGGGCCCCTGTGGACGCGGCCTTGCGCTTCGCCAATGCCACGGCTGGCACCAAGGCGGGCTGGGAGCCCTTCGGTGCGCTCCGCGACCTGCGACGCGCTCTCGCTCGCGAGCTCGAAACCTTGCTGCCCGAGCCTCACGCCTGAACGGTAGCACCGCTCGCCAGCGCCCACAAACGGTCGAAGCCGCGCTCGGCCTGCTGCGCCAAGCCGGCGACGACACGCTGATTGTGCTGCGCCATGCGCTCCAGCGCCGCCAGCTCGGGAAGGCGGCGGGCGATGAAATCGGCGAGGAGCACGTAGGCATAACCCAGCGTTTCGAAGTCGCCGATGCGCGGCTGCAGCACCACGGGAACGACGCCGTGGGCGAGGTACTCGACCAGCTTCGTCGGGCAGGCGACGCGATTGATCGGATCGTCGTCCCGGAGCACGAATCCGAGCTGCGCCTTGCGGTAGTAGTCCCCGAGGTCCGCCTTGGCTACGGAGTCCAAGCGCACCCGCTGCAGCAGATGCCGCGCCGCGAGCTGCCTGGCCCATGCCTCGGGTTGGCCGCTCAAGAAAGTGTAGCGGTGCTGCTCGCCGGCGCGGGCCACGGCATCCAGCATGAGCTCCAGGTTCTGCCAGGGCTGCACCCCGCCCACGTAGAGGACGTCCATTCCTGCCGCGGCGGCGCTGCGGAACTTGCCCCCGATGGCTGGCGCGAGGGCTTCGACGAGCGGGAGGGTGAGCAGCGTCGCCACGGGGTGACGACGCGGGCGCGCGGCGAAGTGTCGCGCCATGGCGTCGGAGACGGTGATGACGAGGGCGCTGCGCTGCAGCGCCAGAGTCTCGACCCAGCGGAAGAGGAGGGCGCGCCAGCGCGCCCCGTCGAGTCGTAGCTCCTCCGGCACGAGACCGTGCATGTCGGTGACCACGCACCGCTGCCGATACACCGAGAGCGCGCGCAGGCCGTTGTACACCGAATGCACGTAGAAGAGGCGTGCGCGTCGGGCCAGGAGGGCGACGAGGAGCGGGGAAAAGAAAGCGTGGGCGCGGAGCACCGTGAGCCGTGGGCCCCGCGACTCGCGGCGCGGGCGGAAATGGCGGCGGAAGCTGAGATCCAGATACACCCGCTCGAGTGCGTCGAAGCGGGCGTCCAGCGCTGCGACTCGCTGCATGGCGCCGTCGCGCTCTGCGCCCGGATCCGGGAAATTGGCGATGACGACGAGGGCAGGAGATCGCCACCAGGCTTGCGGGCGCGGACCGACTGTGGCCTTCTCCCAATCGCGGCGGAAGCGCTGCCACAGGATGACGCCGAAGGGAACGGCGACGAGGAAGCTGACGAGGGCGCAACCGCTCACCACACCGGCGGCACCTTGGGCGCGGCCGAGGAGCCAGGTGACGGCACCTTGCAGCACCGCCAGCGCTACCGACAGGGCGGCGAAGGGCTCGCGCTTGTGGGCGCGCCCGTACGTTGCCAGAGCTCCGAGGGTGACGTGACCGCAGATGGCGGCGAAGAGAAGCGCTGCCTGCGTCGCCGGCAGGAAGCGCGCTCCGATGGCCCAGCGCGACTGCACGAAGGCAAGCACCGCGGTGCCGGCGAGCGCCCCGGATGCGGCCACCACCAGAGTCTGTCGCAGCAGCTGCTGGAAGAGGCGGTCCAGCGCGGCGCGCTCGCCCCGGGCCACCAGCTTCCCCATTTCCGGCGCGTGCGCCGCGGTCCAGGTGAGGGCGAGGGCGAGGAGCGCGTTGGCGGCGCTGAGCGTGATCCCCATGCGCCCGGCCACCTCGGGGCCGTGGTAGTAGAAGAGCACTGGGTTGAAAAGTTGGAAGACGAAATAGCCCGAGGCCCAGGAGAGAGCGATGCGCCACTGCAGCGGCCAGATCTCGCGCCGCCAAGAGAGATCCGAGCCGAGCGCACCGCGCCCGTAGGCCAGGCGGAGCAGCGCCGGTTTTTCGCGGCCCAGGTAGTGGGCAAAGACGAAGCAGCGGCACCACGCCGGCGCGCAGGCGGCGTAGAGGCCTAACCCTGAGAAGATCAGGACCCAGGTGCCGGCAGCGGCGAGGATCGCCGCCGCCATCTCCCGCCGATTCACCGCGGTCACCTCACCGCTGCCGAGGACGACGGCGATGCAGGGGGCGAGAGCGAGATTGCAGGCGCTGCCGCAGCACGCCAGGACCCAGGGTGCGCGCCAGGCGACGCCGGCAGCCTCACCTTGCCGGGAGAAAAACCAGAGTCCGATGGGAACGACGAGAAAGACCAGGCCGCCCGCAGCGGCAGCGAACCACTGCGAGGCACGGCGGAGCAGGGTGCCGAGGCGCGCGCGTGCCCGGGCATCCCCCGTCACCTGGCCGCCTGGCGCCCAGGCAAGCGCGGCGAACTCGTGACTGGCGTACTGGGCGACCACGGTGGGCAGCCCGAGCTCGAAGAAAATTTGCAAGCCGAGCAAGCTCGCGAACGTATAGAAGAAGCCTTGCTCGGCGGCGCTGAAGCGGCTGGCGACGAAGAGCATGGTGAGCGGTGCCGCCAGCAGTCCCCAGAGACGCGCCACGAGTCCGTAAACGATCGCACGGCTGAGGCCGAGGCCGAGGAGACTCTCCGGGAACGCTTTCATCCCCGTCTCCGGTCGGCGAGAGCCACGAGACCGCGCCGCAATCCCTCGGGGACGAAACTCGCCGGACCGAGCAGAGGCAGGTAGAGCTTTCCGGAGCGTGCTCTCGCCGTGCCGCGCCCGCCCTGGACGAGATCCAGGTAGCGCCGCGCCATGCGCTCGCTGCCGAAGTCACGCCGCGTCCGTTCCCAGGCGGCATGGGAGAGGCGGGCCCACAAGGCGGGGTCGCGCCCGAGGCGGAGGATGGCGGCGGCGAAGGCCTCGGTGTCGCCGGCGGCGGGAAGGAAGCCCTCCTCGCCGTCACGGCAAAGCGACTCGGTGCTGCCCGGAAGCCGCGACGCCACCGGGACGACACCGCGCGCCATAGCTTCCAGCACCACCATCGGCGCGCCTTCGAAGCGCGACGGCAGCAGACAGAGGTCCGCCTGCTGCAAGAGTTCCATGGCGGCTGGATGCGGAACGTTGCCGTGAAAACAGAGGCGCTCCGGCGGCAGGAGCGCCGCGAGGCGCTGGCGGAGCAGGGCGGCGTCGGCTCCACCGGCACCGATGACGTCGAACCGTACCTCCAAGCCGGCGGCGAGCACGCGGGCGAGGATGTCGGGCAGATCGAGGATGCCTTTCTGCCGCTGCTCCAGGCGGCCGAGGAAAACGAGACGAAGCGGCGCGGTGCCGCGCCGGGCTGCCGCCTTCGGGTAGGAGGCAGGGACCTCGACGCCGTTGGCGATGCAGAGCAGTCTTTCGGCCTCTGCCCCCTGCTCGAGGGCTCTCTCTTGCACCACCGGACTCACCGCCACCGCCCAGTCCAGGTTGTCGGCGTTGCCGAGGCCGACGCGGAAGATCGCCTCGTCGTCGTTGTGCAACACCGAGACCGCCACACTGCGCTCCCCCAAGAGTCCGAGACCGCTCTGGGCGCTGCGGCTGTGGTGCAGGAGGACGGCGTCGTAAGGGCGCAGGCAGCGGGCCACTTCGAGGGCGTGGCGGCGACGACTCCACCAGGGTGGAGGCACGAGGTCGGTGCGGGCGAAATCTTCTTGTCGTGGTCGAGAGTGCCAGGCCCCGCGCCTCTCGGTGACGACGAGGGTGACGTCGGCTCCCAGGGCGCGGAGCCCGCGAGCGAGGCCGAAAAACATCGATTCCATCCCGCCCACTTCGAGGGCGTGTGCGACCATCGCGATCCGTTCCGGTGTCGTGCTCACGGCCTCCGTCCGTGGGCCCAGAGTCCAGCGGGGTCGGGCCGGAGGTGGCGTTGCCGCAGGCGGCGGAGTTCGTACTTGAGACGCCCCGGACGCAGCAGGGAGGGTGGAGCCTCGAGGTCGATGACACCGCTGGCGACCACGGTGAAGCCGACCCTTTCCAGCAGCTGTCGCAGCGCCGTGGCGGTGAAGAAGAGGAGATGCACCGGAGGAAGCCAGTCGGGGCGCGAGGCGTTCTGCACCAGGCGACTCTCGCGGTTGGGAACGGTGCAGAACAAGGAACCGCCCGGAGCGAGCAGAGCGAAGAGATCCTGCACGAGTGGGACGGGATGCGCCTGGTGCTCCAGAACCTCGAAGGCAGTGACCACGTCGAACCTCTCGCCGCGCTCGCCGAGTGCCGCGGCGGTGGCGCACTCGAGAGGGAAGGGGGCGCTGCCACGCCCTTGCTCGACGGCGGCGGCGGCGACATCGATCCCGCGCACGTTCCAGCCCGCCGCGTGGGCGGCGCGACAGAAGATGCCGACGCCGCACCCCACATCGAGAAGGCTTTCCCCGGCGCGTCGCTGCACCTGCTCGAAGAAGGGCCGATAGGTCGGGTAGCGGGCGAAGGTGCGCCAGTCTCGCGTGCGCGCCAGCGGCTCCACTTGCGCGGCCCGATATTCCGGCGAAGCATAGAGGGCGCTGTAATCGACGGCGGCGACGTCGGTTTCCGGGGAGAACCAGAGGCCGCAGGTGGCGCAGGCCAGGACCTCGGCGGGACCCACGCGCGCACGCTCACCGGACCACGGGGCGGTACAAGCCGGGCACGCGACTTCGCTCTGCATCGCTCGGCCTCCGCGCGACGCCGGGGCGAACCGTGAGCGCGACAGGGGGACGCTAGCAGATGCCCTGGAGCGGCTCAACGTACTGCCGCGCCCCGCGCCGAGCCCGGCAGCAGACTGCGCCACAGCGCGGTTTGCACCAGACCGCAGCGCCAGGCAGCGCCGAGGAAGAGAGCGAAGGCCAGGGTGCCGGCGACGAGAAGCACGGCGACGCGGGCAGGAAGCGTCAGCGCCTCACTCGGAAGGACGGAGCGCTCCAGGAGGAGCAGCCCCGAACCGATCGCGGCGGCGAGGGGCACGGCCCAGAGGACGCGCAGCTGCACCTGCATGCCCCGCCGCCACCAATAGGTGCAGAGCGACAAGAGCACGAGGGTTTCCATCACCGCGCTCGTGGTCGCCACGGCGACGTAGGAGTAATGCGGGATGAGGAGGGCGTTGGCGGCGAGGCTCGCCAGTGCCAGACAGGAGTAGAGACGCAGGATGATTGCCTGCCGGCCCTCGGCCAGCAACAGGTGCGAGAAGCTCATGCCGACGAAGACCGAGGGCAGGGAGAGTGCCAGGATTCGTAACGGCAGCGTCGCCCGGGTCTCGCCCAGGACGGCGGTGATGTGTGGCGCCAGCACCACGATCTCGAGCCCCACCGCGACTCCCGCCAGCACCATGACGTCGAAGGTGCGCTGGAAAGTGTGGCGCAACTTGGCCGCGTCCTCCGAGGCGAGGCGGGACAAGACGGGATAGAGGAGGGCGATGAAGAGCCCGGGGAAAGTGACCAACACCTCGTGCACCTTGATCGCCACACCGTAGACACCGACGTCCTCCGCGGGGCGCAGCAGGGAGAGCAGGAAGGTGCCGACCTGCAAGCGCAGCAAGCTCAGCACCAGGACGCCGGCGACGACGACGGATTCCCGCAGCAGGCCGCCGACCACGGGCCGGTGCAGCTGCGGCCGTAAGCCTTCGAGGCGCTGTGCCATCACCCAGGCGTAGGCCAAGTTGACGGCGTTGGCGGCGAGGAAGGCCAACGCCACCGAGACCAGGCCGCCGCCGGCATGCACCACCAGGAGGATGCCGGCGAGAGCCACCAGGCGCGAACCCACTTCGCCGATGACGGCGAGATCCATGCGCAGGTGCATGCGGAAGACGGCGGTGAGGAACTGCGACAGCAGGCGAATGTACTCGTTCAACGCCACGATGCCGATGACGAGCTTGACCACCGGTTGATAGGTGGGGAAGCGCTGCACCGGGATGCACTGGGCGATGGCGAAGGCGAGACCGAGGGGGATGCAGGTCCACAGCAGTCGCAGGCCGAGAGCGGTGCCGAGGATGCGGCCGCGCAACTCCGGCTCCTGCATGGCGCGGCGCACCGACACCAGGTAGAGGCCGGACTCGCCGAGGATCATGAACAGGCCGACGTACACCGAGGCGGCGGTGAACTGTCCGAAGGTGGCGATCCCCAAGTGGCGGATGAGGAGAGCGTTGAAGAAGAGGGACGCCAGCAGGCCGACGAGCCGACCGCCCACCTGCACTCCCGAATTCCACGCCACGGTGCGTGCCAGGCTCACGGCTCTCCCCACCGAGTCCCATCGAGGCGACGGCGGCGCGACGGGCGCCGCGCCGGCGAACGCGGCCCACCCTAGTCGGAACCCTGGGGCGGCGCAACAGCGGGAGGGCCGAGCTCCACGACCGTGGCGCCCCAGCCGCTGGGCGGCGGTGCGTCGGCGAAGGCGAGAACGCCAGGGTGTCGCGCCAGTCGGGCACGGACCGTGCGGCGCATGGCGCCGATCCCCTTGCCGTGGACGATGCGCACTTGCCGCCGCCCTTGGAGGCAAGCGGTGTCGAGGAAGGTATCGACGAGTTCGGCCACCTCGCGGGGCGGGACGCCGTGCAGATCGAGGCTGTCTTCGACGGTGACGACTGCAGGCACGTCGTCGGGAACCGACTCGAGAGGTGGCGGCGGCGGCGGCGGCGGCGCGCCGAGGAAGCGGCGTCCGAGCCAGGCAAGGCCGGCCACGAGGAGGAGGGTGGCGACGAGCCAGAGCATGGAGCCATTCTACGAGGGCGGGAACGGCAGCGGGGGCGCGGCGCGGTTTGCTATGCTCACGGACTTGGAGGCCTCTTGCCCCAGTTCGAACGTCATCTCTTCGTCTGCGAGAACGAGCGCGCCGAGGGTCATCCCCGCGGCTGCTGCTCGGCCAAAGGCTCCCGCGAGGTGCGCGCCCGCTTGAAGCGCCTCATCCACGAGCACGGCCTCGCCGGGCGCGTCCGCGCCAACCAGGCTGGATGTCTCGACCAGTGCGAACGGGGCATCACCATCGTCGTCTACCCCGAGGGCGTGTGGTATGGCGGGGTGACGCTGGCGGACGTGGACGAGATCTTCGAACGCCACGTGCTCCGCGGCGAGGTGGTGGAGCGGCTGCGTCTGCGGGACGCTCCCGATCCCGCCCGCTGACCCGATGCTCCCGTACCGCTGTCTCATCCTCGATCTCGACGGCACCGTGCTCGATTCGCACGCTTACACCTTCGCCGCCGTCCGCCACGCCTGCCAGCCCTTCGTCGCCCCACCGGACGACGGCGCCATCCACGCTCGCTTTGGCCCCGACGAGCGCATCATCCTGCGCAGCTTCGTGGGAGCGGCGGACGCCGACGCGGCCTACGCCCGGTTGCAGCACTACTACGCCGAGCACGCCCACGAAGTGCGCCTCCATGCCGCCGTGCCGCCGCTCCTCGAGGCGTGCCGGCGCGCCGGAGTCTCCCGGGGGCTGTTCACGGGGCGCGGCAAGGACTCGGCGCACCTGCTCCTGCGGGCGACAGCGTTACAGGACCACTTCGATGCGGTCGTCGCCGGTGACGAGGCCCGTCCTAAACCGGCGCCCGACGGGATCCTGCTCTTGCTGCAGCAGCTCGGTCGCCGCGCCGGGGAGACTCTGGTGGTGGGGGACTCGCCTCTCGACCTGCAGGCGGCGGCCGCAGCCGGGGCCGCCGCGGCGCTCGCCACCTGGTTCGCCCGCGGCGTGACCGCGAGCGACATCGGCGCCCGGCGGTTGGGCTCGCCTTCGGACCTCTGGGAGTGGTTGGCGTTGTCGCCACCTGGCGCCTGAGGGGGACCTGCTACGGCGGCGGGACGAGGAAGTTTTCGGTGACGAAGACGCGACGCCGTCCCTGGGAATCCACGTCGAAGGCAACGCCCACACCGACGTGGCTGAATTCCGGATCGAGGAGATTCATGCGGTGCCCGGGGCTGCGCATGAGCGCTTCCTGGGCTTCCTCGACGCTGCCGCCGACGGCGATGTTTTCCCCGATCCGGCGGTAGGCGATGCCTGCGTCTTCGGCCCGATCGACGAGACGGCCGGTGCGCGGCGACACGTGAGCGAAGTAACCCCGGTCGCGCATCTCGGTGCTGTGCGAGCGGGCGACGCGGGAAAGCTCGGGGAGCTCCTGCAACGCTCCGGCGCCGGCGCGGTTGCGGTCGCGGTTGAGGAGCGCCAGCAGCTGTTCTTCCGCCTGGCGCTCGTCGCGGGGTGGGTCGAAGCTGGGACGGGGCGGTGTGGGCTGCAAGGTGCCTTGGCGCGCGGCAGCGAGGAGCACATCATAGTGGCTCGGACCGGCATCGTCCCGCAGCCACAAGCTGGCCAGGCCGAGCACGCGCGGGCCCATGTCGTAACGACCCATGACCTCGAGCTGATACTCCCCCGGCTGGGTGCCGAAGCAGAGGTAGGTGCGGAAGCGGCGCGGCTCGAGGGCGTAGTTCTCCAGGACCTCGGTGTTCCCATCCGGACGGGTGAGCAACACTTTCGGTTCCCGGTAGGGCGGGTACACCTCGCCTTCGAAGAGGAAGCGCTCCCGGGGGCGGGGATCGCCTGGCAAGGGGGAGAAGCTCACGGCGCGTTGGGTGAGGAGGACGGTGACGAACCACTCGGTGCGCCGCACCAAGTAGCGGCGGGTCGTGTGCTCGTGCAGACCGACGCCGAGGTGCGTGTACAGCTTGGCCTCGGCCTCGGGCAGGCGCAGAAGTTGGGCGCGCAGGCGCGTCTCGATCTCGTCGAAGCGCTCGGGTGGAGCGGAGCCATAGAATACGTAGGGAAACGGGTCGAGAATCCCGCGCGCCGAGAGCGAGGAGCGCAGGAGCTCGTGGCCGTCACTGACGACGCCCGCGGCGACGAGCTCGCTCCACTCCCGGGCCGCGGCGCAGAGCTCCGGGTCCATCTGCAGTCGGCAGCCGTTGCGCTGCGAGACCCGGTCGCGGACGAGCTCGCCGAGCCGGGCCTCGACGCCACGGACGTCGGCACCCGG
This sequence comes from Candidatus Krumholzibacteriia bacterium, assembly GCA_035649275.1. Taxonomy (NCBI): domain Bacteria; phylum Candidatus Krumholzibacteriota; class Candidatus Krumholzibacteriia; species Candidatus Krumholzibacteriia bacterium. The sequence goes on along the minus strand of DASRJW010000012.1, from coordinate 14,868 downwards.
GGGCGCCGCGATCCCTGCCAAGGTGGAGACGAGAACAAGGATCCCCCAGAGGAACCAGAGCAGCGGGCCTCGACCGGCGGGGCCGAACGAGCGCGAAAAGGCTGGGGGAATCCGCAGCGGCTGCGAGCGCACGAGGCACCTCCGGGGTCCGGTTGTTTCACGAGGTGTGCCAGCGGCGCGCCCCTCCCGGTTGCACGACTGCGTTTCATGTGCCATCTTACGGAGCTCCGCGACCCAGCCTGGACCGGGCGACGCGCAGGGAAGCCCGGGGGACGGGAGAGGCAGCACGAGCCACGGCGGGGCAACCTTCTCTGGGAGTCGAGGCGTGGGGTCTCTCCGCTCGGGTGTTCTCGTGGCGTTCTCGCTGTTCCTTCCCGGGGCGGCTGCGGCCCAGCTCGTTCCCGGCCAGCACAGCATCATGCCCTCCGTCGGTGCGACTTTCGCCACCGACAATCTCCTCAGCACGACGACTCCCATCGCATTCGGCATCCAGCCCCTGCCGCCGGAGGAGAACGCCAGCGCCAATCCGGTGAGCACGGAGATGCGCCTCGACCCTGGCTTCAGCGTCGGGTTGCGTTATGCCTACAACCTGACCCGGCGTCTGGCGGCGGAGGTCGAGGGCAACTACGGCGTCTCGGTGTTCGCCATCAAGCTGCTGGAGCATCTGGAGGAGCCCACCCAGGAGCCGCAGTACGAGACCACCACGATGGACGCGCGCATCTTCCGCTACGGCGTGAACCTGGCCTATCACATGGGGGTCTGGAAGGACTGCCACCCCTTCCTGCTGAGCGGTGTGGGAGGCCAGATCATCAACCTGCGCCAGAAGGGCCCGCTGAACACCGATCCCGTCAGCAACGGCACGCTGGTTTTTGGCGGCGGCATGAACTTTCGAGCCAACAACACCCTCCAGATCCGCGCCGAAGTCCGAGACTACGTCTACAACTTCCATTTCGACAACCAGTTCGCCGGTCCGGATTCGTGGCAGATCATGTCCTACCGGGATGTCGGACGGGCGGTTGCCGTTTCCCAGCCGACGCGCCAGCACGATCTCGTGGTCAGCCTGGGCTTCCAGATGCGGATCCACTAGAGGAGTTGGCAGTGGAGTTGCTTGCCAGGGGCTAGGGGGGCCACTAGGATAGGGGCACCCCGCGCTCCGGCAGGAGGACCTAGCGCACTTCGCTAACGACCGGCTCGGTGCTCACCGGCCGGATCTCGAGCCCAGAAGCCCCGCGGTCCGATCGACCGCACCGGGCTGACCATGGGCCACGGCAGGAGGCAAGGGGTCCTCCCGAAGATGCGTGTCCTCTTCATCAGCCAATACTTCCCGCCCGAGATGGGCGCACCAGCGGCGCGCACGTACGAATTGGCGCGCCGGTGGGTGCAGCTCGGCGCCGAAGTCACCGTCGTCACCGCCGTCCCCAACCATCCCACCGGCGTCGTGCCCGAGCGCTATCGGCGCGGTCGGCTCTTCGAGGAACACTTGGACGGCATCCGGGTGCTGCGCACCTGGATCTATCCGGCGGCGAATCGCGGCTTCTGGCGCCGCAGCCTCAACTACGTTTCCTTCATGTGCAGCTCGCTCTGCTTCGGTGTGCGACGTGCCGGTCCGGTGGACATCGTCATCGCCACCTCGCCGCAGTTCCTGGTGGGTCTGTCGGGCTGGGTCGCCAGCCGCTGGCGCGGCGTCCCCTTCGTCTTCGAGGTGCGTGATCTGTGGCCGGATTCCATCGCCGCACTCGGTGTGCTGCGCGAAGGACTGCTGCTGCGGACCCTGCAGCGACTGGAGATGCTGTTGTACCGGCAGGCGGTGCGCATCGTCGGCGTGGCGCATTCGACGAAGACGGAACTCGTGCGTCGCGGCGTGGAGCCGGAGAAGATCGTCATCATCCCCAACGGCGCCGACAGCGAGGTCTTCCGCGATCTGGAGAAGTTCAACGGCATTCGCGAGAACCTCGATCTGGGTCGTAAGTTCGTGGTCTCCTACATCGGCACGCACGGCCTGGCGCATGGGCTGGACACGGTTCTCGATTGTGCCGATCGCCTGCGGCAGCTGCCGGACATCGCCTTCCTCTTCGTCGGCGATGGGGCGGAGCGGGAGCGCTTGGTGGAGCGCGCTGGTGAGCTGGCGCTCCCGAACGTGCACTTCCTCGGCGTGCAGCCGCGCGAGCGCATTCCCTATTACCTCGCCACCTCGGATGTCTCCCTCGTGCCGCTGCGACGCAAGGAGCTGTTCCAGAAAGTGCTGCCGTCGAAGCTCTTCGAGATCATGGGCTGCTCCCGGCCGGTGATCCTGGGGGTGGAGGGCGAGGCCCAGATCGCGGTGGAGCGGGCAGAGGCGGGTCTGTGCGTGGCCCCGGAGGACCCGCAGCAACTGGCAGAAGCGATCCTCACGCTCTTCCAGGATCCGGCCCTGGCCGACCGCTTGGGCCGCAACGGTCGCAGTTACGTGCGACGCCACTACTGTCGCGACCGGCTCGCCGGTGCCTACTTCGCCCTGTTGCGGCAAGTCGTCGCCGAGAACCGGTGAGCATGCTTGATCTCCTGCGCATTCTCCTTCGCTGGCGCCGGCCCCTGCTCGCCTTCGCGTTCCTCGCCGCCGTGGTGGCTGCGGGGGTCACCCTGACGCTGACGCCGCGCTACTACTCCCAAGCCTCGATCCTGCCGCCGGTGGACAACCCGGCTTTCGGCACCCTGTCGAGCCTGTTGCAGCAGTACCAGGTCCCCGTGCCCGGCGGCACCACCACACCGTTCCTGCCGACGCTCTACGCCGCCATCGTCCGCAGTCGCAAGATGGGGGTGAAGATCCTGGATGAGTTCGCCTTGCGCCCGCTGCTCCGCGGCCGCGACGACGACGAGGACATCGAGATGCTGCGCCGGCGCACCTTCCTCAAGTACACCGACGAGGGCATCCTGCTCGTGGGGTACGAGGACACCGACGCCGCGCGGGCCGCCGGCATCACCAACGGCCTGGTGCGCAACCTCGACTCCTTCATCCAGGAGTTCAACAGCAGTCGCGCCGCGGAAACGGGGAAGTACGTGCAAGCCCAGGTGGAACGCAGCAGCGCCGACCTGGCGAAGGCGGAAGAAGCCTTGCGCGACTTCCAGCTCCGCCACGGCGCCATCGAGATCGATTCTCAAACCGAGGGCGCTCTGGAGATGGCGGCGGGTCTGCAAGGGCAGATCCTGGCCAAGGAAGTAGAGCTGGGCGTGGTGCGGCAGCACGCCCTGCCGGGATCTGTGGAGCTGCGCTCCCGAGAAACGGAGCTCCGGGTGCTGCGGGAGCAGTATGCCAACCTGCTGGGGGTGGATCCGCAGAGCCTGCCCACCACGGGCGAGGAGAAGCTCTTCCCCCGTTTCGGGGAGGTGCCGGATCTGTCGCTGCAGTACTTGCGCTTGCTGCGCGAGGTGAAGTTGCAGACGGCGTTGTACACCATGCTGCTGCAGCAGCTCGAGCAGGCCCGCATCGAGGAACAGAAGAACACCCACGTCCTCTCCGTCCTCGACTGGGCGGTGCCGAGCACCGAGCGCGTCTACCCCAAGCGGGTGCGCATCGTGCTGGTGGCGGCGCTGGCCGCGAGCGCTTGGATCGGCATCCTGGCGGTGTGCGTGGAGAAGCTGCGCGAACGCCGGGCGGACGCGGCAGAGGCGGCGCGGTTGGCGGCCCTGCGCGCCGAGTGGGCGCGCATGCCCGGTTGGATCCGCAGCCTCGAGCGGCTCCTCGTCAAGTGAGGCGAGCCGTGGGGGAGCGCTGGCTGCTGCGCCTGCTCTGTTACGAACGCGGCGCCGTGCTCTGGTTGCCGAGCCTGTGGGTGGCGATGGCGGCGGTGCTCTTCGGCATCCTGCAAGCGCCGGCGGAACGCACCTTCTTCAACCACACCCGGGATCTCAAGGTGGCGCTCGGGCCCCTCGACCTGGCCGCGGTGCCCGCGGCAGCGGGGCAGGCGTTCGAAGCCGGCTTGAGGGCGGGCTTGGCGGCGCAGCGGGAGCTCACTCTGGTCGCCGCGGAACCGGTGCGTCTGCGGGCCGAGGCCGTGCTCGGTGCGCCGCTGCCACCCGACCCGCGCCGCTGGATGCGGGCGACGCGCAATCTCAACGTGACCTACTTCGTCACCGCGCAGCTGCAGAACGAAGGCGACGGCTGGCAAGGCAGCGCCGAAGTGTGGCAGGTGGCGGAGGAAACACGGCTCCGCGCCTTCACCGCCCGCGCGCACACGGCGGAAACGCTCGGCCGTGGTCTCGCCGACTCGGTCGGCGCCGCACTCTTCACCCCCCGTCCTGATCCCTTGGCCCGCCGCTGAAGAGCGCCCCACCCAAGTTTCCGCGCCGACTCCGCAACCGAAGTTCCGCCAGGGAGATACGCGGGCGCTCGCGTTGACACTGCGAAGAACCCGATGCTAGACTCGCCGGCCGGACTCGGGAGACCTCCCGCCGTACCGCGCATCCAACGTCACGCTCGCTCGCCGGTCTCGATGCCGAGGAGGCGCGCTCTTGAAGAAAGTCGCCACCGACAAGATCCGCAACTTCGCCTTGCTCGGCCATCAGGACACGGGCAAGACCAGTTTCCTCGAGGCCGTGCTCTTCCTCTCCGGCCAGGCGTCGCGTCTCGCCCGGGTGGACGAAGGCAACTCCAACCTCGACTTCACACCGGAGGAAGTGGAACGGCGGCTCACGGTGAAGGCGAAGCTGCTGGCGGTGGACTGGAAGGGGCACCGGTTCCATTTCGTGGACACTCCGGGCTACGACGACTTCGTCGCCGAACGACTCAGCGCGGTGGCAGCGGTGGAAACGGCGCTCCTCTTCGTCAAGTCCGACACCGACGTCGAACCCGGCGCGGAGCGGGCTTGGCGGCTCCTGGACCGGCTCGACAAGCCCCGCTTCGTCGTCGTCAACAAGATGGACAAGGAGCACGCCGATTTCGCCAAGGTGGTGGGGAAGCTGCAGCAGCGGCTCTCCCCCAAGATCGTGCCGCTCTTCCTGCCGCTCGGCGACGGCGCCCCATTCCGCGGCCTGGTGAGCGTCGTGGACGGCAAGGCTTTCCTCTTCGAAAAAGACGGCGTCCGCGACACCGAGCTCCCCGGCGCGATGAGCGGCGCGGTGGCGGCGGCACGCGAGGCCCTGATGAACGCGGCGGCGGAAACCTCCGATGCCCTGGTGGAGAAGTTCCTCGACACCGGCGAGCTCTCCGACGAGGAGTTCCACACCGGCCTCGCCAAGGGTATCGCCGCCGGCACGGTGGTCCCGGCGGTGCCGCTCTGCGGCGGCGACCTGCGCGGCGTGGCGTCGCTCCTGGAGGCGCTGGCGCGCTTCGCCCCCGCACCCATGGGGCCGCCGAGCAGCGACGGCGCCACGGCGAGTGCGGCGGCCACGCAGTGGCTCCAGGCCCTGGCCTTCGGCGCCCTTTCGGAGAGCAACGTGGGCGACTACGTGTTCGTGCGGGTGTGGAGCGGCAAGTTGGCTCCCGGGATGGACGTGCTCAATGCGAGCAACGGCGAGTCGGAGCGGGTGGGACCGCTCTTCTTGTTGCAAGGCAAACAGCGCCTCGACGCCGAGGAGCTGAGCGCGGGCGAGATCGGTGCGGCGGTGAAACTCCGCAACACCCGGGTGGGGCACACGCTCTGCGATCGCAATCACAAGACGCTGGTGCCGTTCCCGGCCCTGCCCGAGCCGCTCACCTTCGTCGCCATCAAGTCCCGCAGCAAGGGGGACGAGGACAAGCTGGCCGGGGGCTTGCAGCGGTTGCACGAGGAAGATCTGGGCTTCAAGGTCATGGTGCACCCGGAGACGCACCAGACCCTGCTCATGACCCAGGGGGACTCGCACGCCGCCATCGTGCTCGCCAAGCTGAAGCGCAAGTTCAACGTGGAAGTCGACACCGAGCCGCCGAAGACCCCCTACCGCGAGACGATCAAGGGCAAGGCCGACGAACGCTATCGCCACAAGAAGCAAACCGGCGGCCGGGGCCAGTTCGGCGAGGTGCACCTGGTGCTGGAGCCGCGCCCGCGGGGCGCGAACTTCGAGTTCGTCGACGGCGTGGTCGGCGGCGTCATCCCCAACCGTTTCATCCCGGCGGTGGAAAAGGGAGTGCGCGAGGCCATGCAGGAAGGCGTGATGGCGGGCTATCCGGTCGTCGACCTCCGGGTCACGGTGGATGATGGCAAGCACCACGACGTGGACTCCTCCGAGGCGGCGTTCAAGATCGCCGGCGCCCAGGCGTTCAAGCTCGCCTTCCCCAAGGCCAAGCCCGTGCTCCTGGAACCGATTTACAAGGTGACGGTGCGGGTTCCCGAGGATTACATGGGGCACGTGATGGGGGACATGTCGTCACGCCGCGGCCGCATCCTCGGTATGGACCAGGAGGGGCACGAGCAGGTGCTGCGCGCCGAGGTGCCGCTGGCGCAGCTTTACGATTACGCCATGGTGCTGCGCTCGCTGACGCAGGCCCGGGCCGGGCACACGCGGGAGTTCTCCCACTACGAGGAAGTGCCGCGAGAGATCGCGGAGGGCATCATCGCCGGACACAAGGCTGCAGCCCAGGCCGAAGCCTGAGAGCGGAAACGGGTGGGTGGGCCATGTCGGGTCATTCCAAATGGAGCACGATCAAGCGCAAGAAGGGCGCCAAAGACGCCCAGCGTTCCAAGCTCTTCTCCAAGCTGATCAAGGAAGTCACGGTGGCGGCCCGCATGGGGGGCGGCGACCTGGAGGGCAACCCCCGGCTGCGTCTCGCCGTCGCCAAGGCGCGGGACGCCAACATGCCAGCGGACAACATCAAGCGCGCCATCCAGAAGGGGACCGGCGAGCTGGAGGGCGTGCACTACGAAGAGGTGATCTACGAGGCCTACGGGCCCGGCGGCGTGGCGCTCCTCATCGAGACGCTGACGGACAACCGCAACCGCACCGTCGGCGAGGTGCGGCACGTGCTCGACCGTAACGGCGGCAAGCTGGCCGCGGCAGGCGCGGTCAACCACCTGTTCAGCATCAGCGGCACCATCCTCGTCGAGCGCGGCAAGCTCGACGAGGACACGCTCATGGCGGCGGCACTGGAAGCGGGCGCCGAGGACGTGCGCAGCGACCCGGAGATGTACGAGGTGCTCACCGCCCCGGGTGACGTGGTGAGCGTGGCGGAGAAGCTCAAGGCCGCCGGTATCGCGGTGGAAACGGCGGAGGTCTCCCGCCTGCCCTCGCTGACCGTGCCGCTCGAGGGCAAGCCGGCGCAGACGATGCTCCGCCTCGTGGATCTTCTGGAAGAGCTGGACGATGTGCAGAAGATCTACGCCAACTTCGACATCTCCGCCGAGGAGATGGCGAAGGCCGAGTGACGCCGCCTTCGACTCAGGCGCCGGGGACGCAGCGATCGACCCGTTGCACGACCCGGCGGTTGAGGCAGGGGCGCGATTTCGGACCGTGACAGGGAGAGGCCCGGAGGTGGTGGCGGGGGTGGCGATGCGGGCACTGGGGATCGACCCGGGGACGAAGAGCACGGGTTACGGCGTGGTCGACGCCGACGGCGATCGCCTGGTGCGCCTCGATGCCGGCGTCATCGCCCTCGGCTCCGGAACGCTCGCCGAGCGCCTGGTGCGCCTGCACCGCGAGCTCACCCGTCTCATCGTCACCTGGTCGCCCGCCGCCTGCGCGGTCGAGAACCTCTTCCACCATCGCAGCGCCCGCAGCGCCCTCGCCCTGGGACACGCTCGGGGCGTCTGTCTGCTGGCGGCGGCGGCGCACGGTCTGGATCTGGAGGAGTACGCTCCGGCGCTGGTGAAGAAGGCGGTGACCGGGAACGGCGCCGCCGGCAAGGAACAGGTGCAGTTCATGGTGGCGCGCCTCCTCGGCGCGGAGGTCGAAGCCTCGGATCACGCTGCGGATGCCCTGGCGGCGGCGATCTGCCTGCTCGAAGCGCGGCGACCGTTGCGCGTCTACGAATGAGGGAATGCTTCCGGTGCGAACGACGACCGAGGGTGCCGAGGGAGCTGCACGATGATCCTGAGCGTGCGCGGGCGCTTGCTGGCGCGGGAGCCCCAGGTGGTGGTGGACGTGGGCGCGGTCGGTCTCGGCCTGCATGTCTCGGCACGGACGGCGGCGCTGCTCCCTGCCCTCGGCGAAGAGTTGTCCCTGGTCACCTATTTGCACGTCCGCGAGGATCAGCTCGCCCTCTATGGTTTCCACAGCGAACGCGAGCGGGCGCTCTTTCTCTTGCTCCTCGGGGTGAACGGCGTCGGCCCGCGTCTCGCGCTCACGCTGCTTTCCAGCGCTCCCTTGGAGGAGCTGGAGCGGGCGTTGCGCGACGGCGACGAAGCCTATCTCGTCCGCATCCCCGGCGTCGGGCGCAAGACGGCGGCGCGGCTGGTGCTGGAGCTGCAGGGCAAGCTGGTGGCGGTGCCGCCGGCGGCCGCCCAGATGGACGGTGGCGCCGTCTTCGAGGAGGCCATGCTCGCCCTCGCCTCGCTCGGTTTGACGCCACGCTCGGCGCGCGAGGCCGTGGACAAGGTCGACCGCCGCGCCCTCGGCGCCGCGCCGCGGGTCGAGGACATCGTCAAGGCAGCGCTGCAGTCGGCGCACCGCTGAGCGCGCCTGGGGAGGAAGCATGCCGCGTCCTGTGCGTCTCGTGAGCCCCGAACCCGGGGAAGAAGAGCTGCAGAGTGAAGCCCGCCTCAGGCCGGTCACGCTGGAGGAATACGTCGGCCAGGAGCGGGTGAAGGAAAACCTGCGCGTCTTCATCCAGGCGGCCCGCGGACGCGGCGAGCCCCTGGATCACGTACTCCTCTCCGGTCCACCTGGTCTCGGCAAGACGACGCTGGCCCACATTCTGGCGCGGGCCATGGAGGCGCCCATCAAGGTGACCTCGGGGCCAGTGTTCACCAACGCCGCGGATCTCCTCTCCGTCCTCTCCCATATGAAGCCGGGTCAGGTGCTGTTCATCGACGAGATCCACCGCCTGAGCCGCGTGGTGGAGGAGCATCTCTACCCCGCCATGGAAGAGCGCCGCTGCGAGCTCATCGTGGACAAGGGGCCGAACGCCCGCCACTACAGCCTGGCCCTCGAGCCCTTCACCCTCGTCGGCGCCACCACGCGGGCGGGCCTGCTCACCGGGCCACTCCGCAGCCGCTTCGGCCTGGTGATCCGTCTCGACTACTACAGCCAAGAAGAGCTGCGCCGCATCGTCATCCGTTCCGCCGGCCTGCTAGAGATCGAGGTCGCCCCCGAAGCGGCGGACGAGATCGCCCGCCGCGCCCGCGGCACGCCGCGCATCGCCAACCGCTTGCTGCGACGCGCCCGGGACTTCGCCGAGGTGGAGCACCAGGGCGTGGTGGATCTCGACGTCGCCCGCTACAGCTTGCAGCGCCTCGACATCGACGAACGCGGTTTGGACGACATGGACCGGCGCTTGTTGCGCACGATCATCGAGAAGTTCGGCGGCGGGCCCGTCGGCGTTTCCACCCTCGCCGCCGCGCTCTCGGAAGACGAGCAGACCCTCGAGGACATGTACGAACCGTTCCTCATCCAAGAAGGCTTCGTCGCGCGCACCGCTCGCGGGCGGGAGGCGACGCCCCTCGCCTACGAGCACCTGGGGATCCGGCGCGGCAGCGCGAGCGGTGGTCTGTTCGGTTGAAGCACTCCGACAGCCGGCCAGCACGCATGCGGCTCGAGGATCTGGACTTCGATCTCCCCGCCGAACTCATCGCGCAAGTCCCGGCGGCACAGCGCGACGCCTGCAATCTGCTGCATCTGCACCGCGCCAGCGCGGCGCTCCAGGTGCGGCGCTTCGACGCGTTGCCAGAGCTGCTGCGCCCGCGAGATCTGCTGGTGCTGAACGCGAGTCGCGTCCTCCCGGCGCGTCTGCTGGCGGAACGCGCCGAAACCGGCGGGAGGTGCGAGCTCCTCCTCGTCGAGCCCGAAACAGCGCAGCGCTGGTGGGCCCTGGCGCGCCCGGCCCGGTCGCTCCGCCCCGGCGCCCGGCTGCGCCTCGCCGACGGCAGCGAGATTTCCGTCACCGGCGTCGGCGAAGCAGGACGCCGGCTGCTGGATTTCGGCGCCGGCAAGAGCGGACTCGAGGTGGCGCACCGGCTCGGAACGCTGCCGCTGCCGCCTTACATTCGCCGCCAGGCAGAACCGGGCGATGCCGAGGCCTATCAAACCGTGTTCGCCCGGGTGGAGGGAAGCGTCGCTGCCCCGACCGCGGGCCTGCACTTCACGCCGGAATTGCTGGACGCCCTCGCCCGCCGCGGCATCTCCTCGGCGACGCTCGTACTCCACATCGGCCCGGGAACCTTCGCTCCGCTCCGGAGCAGCGATCCGCTCCAGCACCGCATGGACTGGGAGCGCTTCGAGGTGGAGCGTGCCGTCCTCGAGCGCTGTCGCGCCACGCGCCAGGCCGGCGGCCGTGTCGTCGCCGTCGGCACCACGGCGACGCGGGTGCTGGAGTCCCTCGCTTTGTGGGAGGAGGGCGCTGTCGGCGACGCCGTGGCGGTGCGTGTCGAAGGGGAATGGCTCCGCGGCCGGACGCGGCTCTTCATCCATCCGCCCTTCGACTTTCGCCGCGTCGACGCCTTGCTCACCAACTTCCACTTGCCGCGCTCGACGCTCCTTCTCCTGGTCGACGCCTTCGCCGGACGCACAGCGATCCGCCGCGCTTACGCCGAGGCCGTGGCCCGGCGACTCCGCTTCTTCAGTTATGGCGACGCCATGCTGATCGAGTAGGATCTGCGCCGGGCAGGGCCGACCGCAGCGCTTCGGCACGCATCGGGTTGCGGCGCTCTGGGCCCGTCGATCAGGAGGTACGCCCGGGCGGCGATGGAACGCATCAGCTTCGAACTCCTGGCCCGGGACGAGCGCGCCCGGCGCGGTGTGCTGCACACCGGCCACGGCAGCGTCCAGACGCCGGCCTTCCTCCCCGTGGGCACCCGGGGGACGGTGAAGACCCTGGGCAGCGAGGACCTGGAAGCGCTGGGCGCCGAGATTGCTCTCGCCAACACCTACCACCTGGTGCTCCGTCCCGGTGCCGATCTCGTCGCTGAGCACGGCGGCCTGCACCGCTTCATGGCCTGGACCGGGGCACTCCTCACCGACAGCGGCGGCTACCAGGTGCACAGTCTCTCGGCGCTCAACGTGGTGGACGAGGACGGCGTCACCTTCAAGAGCCATCTGGACGGCTCGCCGCACCGCTTCACCCCGGAGAGCACGGTGGAGGCGCAGGCGCGCCTCGGCGCCGATCTCGTCGTCTGCCTCGATCAATGCCTCCCCGCCGACGCCGACCGCAGGAGCCACCTGGCGGCGGTGCGGCGCACCACCGCCTGGGCGGCGCGTTGCCGCGCCGTCTTCGGCCCCCACTTCCGCACCTACGACTACCCGCAGGCGCTGTTCGGGATCATCCAGGGCGGCACGGACAAGGAACTGCGCCAGCGCGCCGCCGACGAGCTCGGTGCCCTCGATTTCCCGGGATATGCCATCGGCGGTCTCGCGGTGGGGGAGCCGAAAGAGGCGCTGCTGGAAACGGTGGCGCTCCTCGACACCTTGCTCCCGGAAGAGCGACCGCGCTATCTCATGGGGGTGGGGAAGCCGGAGGATCTGGTGTGGTGCGTGGCCCGCGGGGTGGATCTCTTCGATTGCGTGCTGCCCACGCGCAATGCGCGCAACGGCATGGCCTTCACCAGTCGCGGCAAGCTGGTGATCCGCAACGCGGCACACGCCCGCGCGGCGGGGCCGCTCGATCCGGCGTGCCGCTGCTGGGTGTGCGCGCGTTACAGCCGCGCTTACATCCGCTACCTGCACCAGGCAGGGGAAATCCTGGGACTGCGTCTGGTGACGTATCACAATCTGCACTTCTACCTGGGGCTGATGCACGCCATGCGGGCGGCGATCCAGGCCGGGCGCTTCGCCGCCTGGCAGGAGGGTTTCTTCGCCGCCTACGACGCGGCGTGAAGACAGCGCCGGGAAGAAGGCTCGGAGGTCGCATGCATTCGCTCGGAGTGATCCTGGCGCAATCGGGTCAGGCAGTGTCTCTCTTCCCTCTCCTGTCCCTGTTCCTGGTCTTCTTGATCCTGTACCTGCTGGTCATCCGGCCGCAGGCGAAGCGGCAGCGCGAACGGGACGCCATGGTCAAGAAGGTGAAGAAAGGCGATCGCATCCTCACCACGAGCGGAATCTTCGGCACCGTGGTCAGCACTCGCGGCGACGACGTTCTGGTGGTGAAGATCGCCGAGAACGTTCGCGTCGAGATGGCGCGTCCGTCCGTTGCTTCCGTCCTCGCCTCGGGCGCGGAGACCGAGAGTGACGGAGCGTCCTGAGCAGCCATCTGCTACCATCGGCATACCGGCGGCGACCGACCTGCCGCCCCGGCTGGGAGGTTCGAACCATCGCGCTCCGCACCGTACTGACCTACGGGGCTCCGGTGCTCCGGCAGAAAGCCTTGCCCGTCACCGAACCGCTGGAGAGCCTGAAGCCCCTGGTGGAGGACATGTTCGAGACCATGATCGCCGAGCCCGGCATCGGGTTGGCGGCGCCACAGATTGGCGTCTCCCGCCGGCTCGCCGTCATCGATGCCGTGGCGGAGGACGACGCCGGGGAGAAGCTCTGCCCGCAACTCGTGCTGGTGAATCCGGAGATCACCTGGTTCTCTCCCGACCGGGTGCCGTACGAGGAAGGCTGCCTCTCGGTGCCCGAGATCACCGAGAGCGTCGAGCGGCCACGGGCGATCCGTTTCCGGTACACCGCTCTCGACGGGAGCCAGGTGGAGCGCGAAGCCGCCGGCCTGCTGGCGCGAGTGGTGCAGCACGAAGTCGACCACCTGAACGGCATCCTCTTCGTCGATCGCCTGTCGCTGGTGAAGAAGCAGTTGCTGCGCAACAAGCTGCGACAACTGGCGTCCGCAGCCCGCGTCTAGGCCATGCGCCTCCGCCTCGCCTTCCTCGGCAGCCCCGAGTTCGCCGTCCCCAGCTTGCAGGGCCTGGCTTCCCGGCACGAAGTGGCCCTCGTGGTCACGCAGCCCGAGCGGCCCGGCGGCAGGGGACTCCTGCCGACGCCGACGGCAGTGCACGAGGCTGCCACCGCGTTGCATCTGCCCGTGGTGACGGTGGCTCGCCATGGGCGGCAGCAACTGGAGGACTCGCTGCGCCCGCTCGCTCTCGATGTGCTCGTCGTCGTCGCCTTCGGACAGATCCTCCGCCAGAGCACCTGGGAAACCGCGCGCCGCGGCGCCCTCAACGTGCATGCCTCGCTGCTGCCGCGCTGGCGCGGGGTGGCACCCATCGAGCGGGCCCTTCTCGCCGGCGACACGAGCACCGGTGTTTCTCTCATGGTGATCGAGGCGGGGGTGGACACCGGCCCGGTGCTCGCCCGGCAGGCGCTTTTGATCGAGCCCGAATCGACGCGCGCGGAACTCACCGCCCGTCTCGCTGCCGCGGGGGCGGCGCTGCTCCTGGAACACGTGGAGGCCTACGTCGCCGGCAGCCTCGTGCCCGAGCCGCAGGATGCAACGGCGGCCACGTACGCTTCGGCGCTCCGGAAGGAAGAAGGTCGCATCGACTGGGGCGCGAGCGCCGCACAGATCGCCCGTCAGGTGCGGGCCTTCGCCGGCTGGCCGGGGACGACGACGGAGTGGGCCGGCGTGGCACTCAAAGTGCACGCGGTGCGCGTCGCGAACTCCACTCTCCCCGGGGTAGCTCCGGGAACCGTGGTCCTGGCGGATCCGCGGCGGGGCGTGCAGGTCGCCTGCGGCGAAGGCGTCCTGGATCTGCTCGAGGTGCAGCTGCCTGGCAAGGCGCGGGTCCCGGCCCGCACTCTGGTGCAGGGACGAGGGTTGGTCCCCGGCCAAAGGCTGGGAATGCAAAGCAATGGCGCCCGCAGGGGAGAAAGTACATGAAGTCGGCGAGGCCCCCCTCGACAGTGCCTGGAAGGCAGGCTGACCGCGCTCGCCGCACGGCTTTCGAGGTGCTGCGGGCTCTTCGGCGCGGCCTGGCCTGGGAAGCCGCCTGGGAGCGCCAGGCCAAGCGCCTCGCTTCCGGTTCTTTGGATCGGCGTTTCGCCCAAGAGCTCGCCAGCGGCGCCACGCGACTCCGCGGCCGGCTGGACCACGTGCTCACCCAGCACCTCGACCGTCCCACGGCCGCGCTCGACCGCGACGTCCTCGATCTCCTCCGGCTCGGCGCCTATCAGCTCCTGGAAACGGAAGTGGCCGAGCATTCCGCCGTGCACGCCACGGTCGAGTTGAGCAAGCGCGTCTGTCCGCGCGCCACCACGCTGGTGAACGCGGTGCTCCGCGCCGTGCAGCGAGAGCGCCGTACTCTCCAGTTCCCCGACCGGAGCGCGGCGCCGCTGGAGCAACTGGTGACCTACGGTTCGCACCCGGAGTGGATCGTGCGGCGCTGGCTCCAGCGCTTTGGTGCGAGCGAAACGGGCGCGCTCTGCGATTACGACAATCGCCGCCCCCAGCTCTGCCTGCGTCCCAACCCGGGCCGCGCCACCCAGGAAGAAATCCTCGCCGCCCTTCCTGGCAGCGTCGTGGGCCGCTGGGCGGCGAGCTCGATGCGCTGCTCGGCGACTGGCTACGCCGCCGTGCGGGCGCTGGTGGAAGCTGGCAAGGCGAGCGTGCAGGACGAGAGCGCCACTCTGGTGGTGGAGGAAGCAGCCCCCGCTCCCGGTGAAGCGTGGCTCGACTTGGCAGCAGCGCCGGGCGGCAAGGCGGGTCACCTGGCCGAGCGGGTGGGGGAAGGCGGCCGGGTGCTCGCCTTCGACACGACCGCAGCCAAGGTGGGGCGGCTGCGGGCGAATGCAGAGCGGCTCGGACTGCCGCAGCTCGTCGCCGCGGTGGGAGAGGCACGCTCGCTCCGCCTGCCCCCGGCGGATGGCGTCCTCCTCGATGCGCCCTGTAGCGGG
>DASRJW010000011.1 GCA_035649275.1 Candidatus Krumholzibacteriia bacterium | reverse complement strand
TTCGTGGATCAGGAGATCGTGGAAGCGCTCATGGTCCACATGCGGCGGCAGGGAACCACCTTTCGCCTGGGCGAGAAGATGACGAGCGTCGCGATGGAGGAGGATGGCCGCGTGCACGCGCACCTGGAGAGTGGCAAGCGTATCGCTGCCGCCGGACTGCTGTACGCAGTCGGGCGGCAAACCAACGCCGACACCCTCGATCTGCGAGCAGCCGGGCTCGAGGCCGACGCGCGTGGTCGCATCGCGGTGAACGAGCACTTCCAGACCACGGTGCCGCACATCTACGCCGCTGGCGACGTCATCGGTTTTCCCGCCCTGGCGTCGACCTCCATGGAACAAGGAAGGCTGGCGAGCTGCCACATGTTCGGCCGGCCGACGCCGCGCAACGAGACCATGCCGTACGGCATCTACACCATCCCCGAGATCTCCATGGTCGGCCGCACCGAACGCGAGCTCACCCAGGCCCAGGTGCCATACGAGACCGGCATCGCCAAGTACGAGGAGCTGGCGCGCGGCCAGATCGCCGGCGACCGGAGCGGTTTGCTCAAGATCCTCTTCCATCCCGACAACCTGCAGATACTCGGCGTGCATGTCATCGGCGACAACGCCGCCGAGATCGTCCACATCGGGCAGAGTGTGCTCGCCCTCGGCGGCACGGTGGAGTACTTCCGCGATGCGGTGTTCAACTATCCCACCTACGCCGAGGCC
This sequence comes from Candidatus Krumholzibacteriia bacterium, assembly GCA_035649275.1. Lineage (NCBI taxonomy): Bacteria > Candidatus Krumholzibacteriota > Candidatus Krumholzibacteriia > Candidatus Krumholzibacteriia bacterium. The sequence continues at coordinate 3,709 of DASRJW010000011.1, read as the reverse complement.
TACAAGGTGGCGGCGCTGGACGGTCTGAACAAGCTGTGCTGAAGCGCTACGCCCGGGTCCCAGCCACTTGCCGGCCTCCGGCCGACTCGGCATAATACCGGCGATTCCAGCTGGATCTCCACGCCGAGTTCTGCCGGGGGAGCGCTTGCCCACCAGTCGCAGCGCCATCTACGCCGCGTCACTCTTGGTGGCATGGCTTCTCTTTCCTGCCCAGCCCATCGTGGCAGCGCCACGGGTCGTTCACGTCGGCTTCGTCGTGGACGGTCCCTGGGAGCGGAACACCGAGGTCCTGGAGCAGATGCGCGCCGAGATGCGCGCCCTCGTCCGCGACCAGTTCGACCTTCGCTTTCCCGACGACAAGCTCGTGGTCGGCGACTGGACCTTGCCCGGAGCGGAGGGAGCACTCCGGCGCCTGATGGCCGATCCCGAAGTCGATCTCGTCGTGGCGCTCGGCATCCTGTCTTCGGACCGCGCCTGCCGCGGTGCAGCGCCGACCAAACCCATCATCGCCCCGGCAGTGATCGATGCGAAGGCACAGGGCCTGCCGAGCCGCGATGGCACGAGCGGCGTGCACAACCTGAGCTATCTCAGCGTCCCCACCGCAGTGGAACGCGACCTCCGCACCTTCCACGATCTCGTCTCCTTCCGGCACCTCGGGGTGTTCGCCAACCAAAACGTCACCACGGCGCTGCCGGTTTTGTGCGACAGCGTGCTGGCTGCGGCGTCCAGGGTCGGCGTGGAGGCTCGCTTCCTCCCCATGGGCGCGTCGGCGGAGCAGACTCTGGCGCGACTCCCGGCGGAGATCGACGCGATCTACCTGATGCCCCTGCTCCAGCTTTCCGCCGCCGCCTGGGACAGCCTCATGGCCGGGCTCACCGCGCGCCGGCTGCCCACCTTCTCCTGCCTCGGCGAAAAGGAGGTGCAGCGCGGCGTGCTCGCCGGCGTCAGCCCCGACATCTTTCCGCAGATGGCACGCCGGCTGGCGGTGACGGTGCAACGCATCCTCTCCGGTGAGGATGCCGGCAAGCTTCCCACCGGCATCGTCATCGGTGAGCGGCTCATGCTCAACGCGCGCACCGCGCGCGCCATCGGCTGGTACCCGAGCTGGGCCGGGCTCTCGGAGGCCGAGGTGTTCGGGGAGGCGGAGCCGCGCGGTCGGACCCTGACGCTCGTCGCCTCCATGCAAGAGGCCCTCCTGGCCAACGTGGATCTGGCCGCCGCGGTGGCGCAGACGCGTGCCGGCGCCGCCCAGGTCGCCTCGGCGCGTTCGGTGCTCCTGCCGCAGGCCGATGCTTCGCTCCTCGGTGCAGAGATCGATGCCGACCGCGCCGCCGCCAGCTTCGGCTCCCAGGCCGAACGCAGCCTGGTCGGCACGCTCCAGGCCTCGCAGCTCCTCTTCTCCGAGCCCGACCTGGCGCGCTGGTCCAGCGAGCGCAGCCTGCAGCGGGCCCGCGAGCGCGATCTCGACCAGACGCGTCTCGACACGGCGCGCGCCGCCGGCGCCGCGCACCTGGACGTGCTGCGCGCCAAGACTCTCGAGCGCATCCGCAAGGAGAACCTGCAGCTCACCCGGCGGCACCTGGAGACGGCGCGGCTCTTGGAGTCCGTGGGCGCCACCGGTCGCTCCGATGTGTACCGCTGGGAGAGCGAGATCGCCACTAACCGGAAGGAGGCGATCGAGGCGAACGCGGTCCGCAACCTCGCCGAGATCGAGATGAACCGCATCCTGCACCGGCCGGCCGAAGAGCCCTTCATCGCCGCCGAGACCGACCTGGAAGACCCGGAAGTGGCGCGCAGCCTCGCACCCTCGCTTCCCTACTTCGGCGACAAGGTCGCCTTCGCTGCGCTGCGCGACTTTCTCGTCGAGGAAGGCTTGTCCACCTCTCCGGAGCTGCAGAGCTTCGACGCCGCGATCGCCGCCTCCCAGCGCCAGCTGCAGTCGGCGACGCGGGCCTTCTTCCTGCCGCAACTGAGCTTCCAGGCCTCGTGGAGCAGTGTGTGGTCGAAGGACGGCGCCGGCTCGGAACCGGCCTTCGTCGTCCCCGGCGTGCCCCAGGCCGACGACATCGATTGGAGCCTCGGCCTCTTGGCGGCGTACCCGCTTTCCCGTGGCGGCGGGCGCTTCGCGCTGCGGGCGCAGGCACGTGAAGAGCTGTCCAGCTTGGAGCTGCAACGCCAGTCGGCGGCGGAGCGCATCGAACAGCGCATCCGTGCCGCGGCACATCGGGCCGGGGCCTCCTACGCCGGCATGCGCGAGGCGCGCTCGGCGTCGGAATGGGCGCAGCGGAACCTCGACCTCGTCACCGATAGCTATACCCGCGGCGCCACCTCTTTCATCAACCTGCTCGACGCGCAGAACGCCCACGTCGTCTCCGAGCAGTCGGCCGCCAACGCCGTCTACGACTTCCTCGACGACTGGCTCGAAGTGCAGCGCGCCATCGGGCGCTTCGATTTCACCCGCAGCGACCCGGAGCGAGAGTCGTTCCGCCAGCGCTTGGAAGAGTTCGTCGCCAGGGCCGGAGCGCGGCGCCCCTAGACGCGACGGCACGCCCCACACCGGAGGAGGCGAGAATGGGAGACGAGATCCGCCGCCGAGAGGAGACGAGGATGGGATCCAGGGTTCGCCGCCACCAAGCCGTCGCCGCAGGCCTCGCCGGACTCGCCCTCGGCAGCTGCGGTGGCGGTGCGCCGCCGGAGCGGCATGCCGTACCGGTACAGGTCGCGCCCGCCGAGCGCTCCCGCAGCGCCGGTGAGTTGCGCTACTCCGCCACCTTCCGCCCCTACGCCCAGGTGGACTTGATCTTCAAGGTGAATGGCTACATCGACGAGATCCTGCAGGTCCGCGGCGCCGACGGCCTGCTGCGCAATGTGCAGGACGGCGACTTCGTCCGCCGGGGTACGGTGCTCGCGAAGGTGCGCCCCAACGAGTACCGCGACCGGTTGGCGGATGCGCAGGCGTCGCTCACCCAGGCGCGAGCCGATTACGAGCGCGCCACCCGCATGTACGAGAACAGCACCATCGCCAAGGCCGAGTACGACGGCGCCTTCGCCCGGGCGCAGTCGAGCCAGGCGCGCTACGACCAGGCGGCGGAGGCTCTCAACGATTGCTCCTTGCAGGCACCGATGGACGGCACCGTGATTCGCCGCAGCGTCGAGATCGGTTCGCTCGTCTCGCCCGGGGGGATCTCCTTTGTCCTCGCCGACACCCGCGCCGTCAAGGCCGTGGTCGGAGTTCCGGACGTGGCTCTCGCCGCCATCCACATGGGGGACTCGCTCCGGGTCGACTCCGAGGCCATCCCCGGCCGCGCCCTCCGCGGTCTGGTGACGCGCATCGCGCCCTCCGCCGACCCCAACAGCCGCATCTTCGAGGTGGAGTGCACCATCCCGAATCCCGACGGCCGCCTCAAGATCGGCATGATCGCCGCCCTCCACGTCGCCGAGCAGACCGAAGGAACCGAGGCCACCTTGGTGCCGCTCAAGGCGATCGTGCGCGCGAAGGACGACCCGAACGGCTACGCGGTGTACGTCGTCGAGGCGGCAGGGGAGAAACACATCGCCCGCATGCAGGTGGTGCAGCTCGGCGATGTCGTGGGCAACTCGATCGTCGTGACCGGGGGACTGCAAGGTGGCGAGCACGTCGTCGTCACCGGCGCCACCCTGGTGGCGGACCAGCAGGAAGTGCACATCGTCCCCTGAGCGCCGAGAGGTC
>DASRJW010000010.1 GCA_035649275.1 Candidatus Krumholzibacteriia bacterium | reverse complement strand
AGTTTCCCGTGGTTGCCCGCAGTGCCGCCGCCGCCGAGTGGGCGAGCACCATGCGCGCCCAGGTGAAGGACACCTGGTTCTTCATGGTGGGCATCGCCGATTTGGCCGTGGGTGACAACAAGGTGACCGGCGACCCCGTCTTGACCGCGAACGATCCGAGCGCGAGCGATGACTTCTTCGGTAGGGGCCGGCTGGCCTTCTATCTCAAGGGTCTCTGGCGCGGGAAGGTGCGGGCGACCGCCCACCTCGACACGCACGAGGAGGAGCTCGGCGACGTATTCGGTAACCTCGACGAGAAGGATCCGCGCACGCTGTTCCGGCGCCTCGACCCGGACCTCGTTTCCCTCACCTACGGCGATCGCTCCACCACGACGCTGGACGGGGACACGCAGGGACGGCTGTATGCGCGGCTGGACTGGGACAAGTCGCAGCTCTTGTGGGGCAACTATTCTACGGGGCTCACGGGAACGGAGTTCGCTCAGTACAACCGCAGTCTCTATGGGGCCTACCTGCGGCATCGCACCCTGCAGGCGACATCCCAGGGCGAGGCCCGCGCCGAGGGCACGGCCTTCGTTTCCGAGGCGCAAACCGCCATGGGTCACAACGAATTCCTCGGGACGGGCGGGAGCCTCTACTATCTGGAGCACACCGACGTCGTCCAGGGTTCGGAGAAGATCTGGGTGGAGGTGCGCGACCGGGACAGCGATCGCGTCCTCGAGAACGTGACGCTGGAGCGCTATCGCGACTACGAGATCGACGAGCTGCAGGGGCGCATCCTACTGCATCGCCCCCTGGTCCAGGTGGCCGACCAGATCGCGCCGTCCATCATCAAGGACACACCGCTCGACGGCAACCGCGTGCTCCTCCTCGTGGACTACGAGTACATCCCCGATGCGTTCTCGCCGGATCACATCACCTATGGAGCCCGCGCCAAATTGTGGGCTGCCGACGGACTCGCCGCCGGCGGGACGTTCGTCCAGGAGAACCGTGATGGTCAGGACTACCAGCTGGCAGCCACCGATGTCACCCTGCGCGCCGGCCGCGGCACCTACCTGAAGACGGAGTACGCCGAGAGCGAGGCCGGCCAATCGACGGCGAACTCCCAGTCGAGCGACGGCGGCTTCACCTTCGAGAACCGGACGTTGCCGAGCCTCTCCACCACGGGTGCGGCTCTGGGCTTCGAAGGCAAGCTCGACTTCGCCGAGCTCCTGCCCCGGGACGGGGCGCCGCAGTTCGGCGCTTGGTGGAAGCGGCGCGATGCCGGCTTCTCCACCGCTCGCCTCCCCACCTTGCAGCAGACGGAACTCTACGGCGCCGAGTTCCTCTGGAGACTGCGGCAGCGACTCTCCTTCGGCGGACGTTGGAGCGTGACCGACGCGGAAGGCCTGCCGCTCGACCGCAGCACCTCGCTGCAGGGCGACTATCGCTTCCACCGCTGGCAGCTCGGCGCCGAGGTGCGCCAGCACAGCGAGACGAGCGGCGTCCCTGCCGGTTCCGACGTGACGCTCGCTGGCTTGCGGCTCGGCTTCGATCTGCGCCCGGGACTGCAGCTCTACTCGCAGGGACAGACGACACTCCGCCGCGATGACGGTGTCGAGCGCAACGACATCGGCACACTGGGGCTCCGCTCACAGCTGGGAACTCGGCTGAGTCTCAGAGCGGAGGCGAGCAGCGGCAACCGCGGCAACTCGGCGCGCTTCGGCAGCGACCTGCGTCTCGACCCCGGCCACGAGCTCTTCGGCACCTACACGCTCTCCACCGACCACGTGGACGGCACGCGGGGAGTCCTGAGCCTGGGGCAGCGGCAGACGCTCAGCAACCAGCTGCGCGTGTTCACGGACCACCAGTTCACCCACGGCGAACGTCAGGTGGGATCTTCACAGGCGTATGGCGCGACCTTCACGCCGCGCCGTGATTGGTCTCTGAGCGCCTCGTATCAGAAGGGCGAGATCGCCGACGCGACTGCAGGTTCGATCGACCGCGATGCGGTGTCGGCGGAGCTCACGCTCCTGAGGCCCCGCCAGCGGCTCAGTCTCAAAGGAGAGTTCCGCGACGACGACGGCACCCTGGACCGCCGCCAATGGCTGACGACCAACCGGGTCGACCTCGACCTGGCCGATGGTTGGACGCTCCTCGGCAAGCTCAGCTACTCGCGCACCGAGGAGCGCACGACACAGGTAGGGGACGCCCAGTTCATGGAGAGCGGCCTCGGTCTCGCCTACCGGCCGGCGCGGCACAATCGCCTCAACATTCTGAGCCGCTACACTTTCCTCTACGACCTGCCGTCGGCGGCCCAATCCGAGCGGTCGGACGAGAAGTCCCACGTTCTCTCTTTCGAAACCGGTTACGACGTGACCCGGCGCTGGGAGCTCGGGGGCCGCTACGCGCTCAAGCACGAGGAGACCCGCCAGGCGCGCGATGGCGGCGACTGGCTCCGCTCGCAGCCCAACCTCGGCATCCTTCGCGCCCGCTATCACCTGATCGCCAAGCTCGACGGTGTCGGCGAATACCGCTGGCTCTGGAACGGGGAAGTGGGCGATCGGCAGCATGGCGCCCTGTTCGCTCTGTACCGGAACCTCACGCCCAGCATCGAGCTCGGCGCCGGCTTCAACGCCACCAGCTTCTCCGACGAACTCACCCACCTCGACCACGACGCCTACGGCTGGTTCCTCCGCCTCCGCGCCAAGCACTGAGAACCCTCGACGTGCGTGGCGGAGTCGACGCGCGGTTTGGACCGGCATGCGGCGCGCTCCGACCCAGGAGACCCCGGAACCCCGTGTTGCGAGTGGCAGCCGCCACGTCTACCCTCCTCCCGCAGCCGTGACGCAGCTTGGAGAGCGAACGGAGGTTTCTTGGGAGTCGAGCGCGGCCAGATGCTCTCGCACTACCGCATCCTCGCCAAGCTGGGTGAGGGTGGCATGGGTGAGGTCTACCGCGCCCGGGACGAGAATCTGGACCGAGACGTCGCCATCAAGATCCTTCCCAGCGGCACACTGACGGACGATCAGACCCGCAAGCGCTTCCGGAAGGAAGCCAAGACGCTGTCCCAGCTCAATCACCCGCACATCGCCACGGTGCACGACTTCGCCACAGAAGACGGCGTGGACTTCTTGGTCATGGAGTACGTGGAGGGGATGACGCTCGCCGCGAAGCTCTTGGGCGGCGTGCTGCCGGTGGACGACGTGCTGTGTATGGGAAGCGAGATTGCCGACGCGCTGGAGGACGCGCATGAGCGCGGCATCGTCCACCGGGACCTCAAACCGGGGAACATCGGTCTCACGCTCAAGGGGCACGTCAAAGTGCTGGACTTCGGTTTGGCGAAGGTCCTGGGGCCGCTGCCCGACACCGCGACGACCGAGAGCCTGACCGGAGGCCTCGCCATTGCAGGCACCCTGCCGTACATGGCTCCGGAGCAGCTGCGGGGCGGCACCGTCGATCACCGGAGCGACCTGTACGCGCTCGGCGCGGTTCTCTACGAGATGGCTACCGGCCGGCGGGCATTCGCCCATGGGGCGGCGCCTGTTCTCATCGAGAACATCCTGCACGGCGTGCCCGAGGCGCCCAGCCGGTTGAGGCCGGAGATTCCTCCCGGGCTCGAGCGAGTGATTCTGAAGTGTCTCGAGAAGGTCCCGGAGCTGCGCTACCAAACGGCGCGCGAGCTCCTCGTGGACCTGCGCCGCATGAGCACTCCATCGCTGAGCGCCGAGCGGACCCGCGGTCCCAGAAAGCGCCTGGCGCGGCCGCTGCTCGCGACCGGCGGACTCGCCGTGCTTCTCGTAGGCCTGGCGGCCATTCTGCTCAGCCTGAACGTCCATGGCTGGCGGGATAGGCTGCTCGGCGGGTTCCGCGAGGAGTCGGGCGCGCCACGCGTTCCATCGGCACAGAAGACCGGTGTGGCCTCCATCGCCGTTCTCCCCTTCGTCGACATGAGCGCCGAGAAGGACCAGGAGTACTTCTCCGATGGCATGGCGGAGGAACTGATCAACGGGCTGGCTCAAATCCCGGGGTTGCGAGTGACGGGCAGGACTTCGGCCTTCTCGTTCAAGGGCAAGAACGAGGACCTGCGGGTGATTGGCCAAAAGCTGAACGTGGGGGCGATCCTCGAGGGCAGCGTCCGCAAGGCGGGCAATCGAGTGCGGATCACGGCGCAGCTCGTGAATGCGGCCGACGGTTTCCACCTCTGGTCGGAGGCCTATGACCGGACGCTCGACGACATTTTCGCGGTGCAGGAGGACATCGCACGGTCGGTCACTGGAGCGCTCAGGGTGGCGCTGGCAGTCGAGCCAGGAACGGGGCTGAGATCACGCGGCGGGAGCGACAACGTCAACGCCTACAACGCCTACCTCCAGGCGGAGTACTTCTTCAAGCGAGCCAACTGGAGCAAGGGGGACCTCGAGAAGGCGCTCGGCTATTACGAGCAGGCGCTCGCGCTCGATCCCGGCTACGCCCTGGCATGGGCTGGATTGGGACTCATCAAGAGCGTCATGGCAGGCTTCGGCACGCTGCCCGTAGAAGAGGGGTCTCGGCAAGCGCGGGAGGCGCTGGAACGGGCGCTGGCACTCGACGCGAACCTGGCCGAGGCCCATGGTGGTCTCGCAACGATCAAGATGATGCACGATTGGGACTGGGCGGGGATGGAGGCGGAGTACCAGCGGGCGATCGATCTCGCACCGGGCAACGCCAATCTGCTAGGAGGGGCGGCAACCGCGTTCGGTGTGGTGGGCCGCTTCGAGGAAGCTGTGGCGCTGTTTCGCCGGGCACTCGAGGTCGATCCTCTGAGTGCGGGGAATTGGGTACTCCTTGGCTGCACCTTGTTGAATGCCGGCAGGCTGGAGGAGGCGGAGGCAGCCCTCAAGAAGGGCGTGGAGCTGAACCCGGGGTATGCGGGAGCATTCTCGTTCCTCGGTCGCGTCTATCTGTCCGAGGGGCGGCCAGCTGCGGCCCTTGTGGAGGTGCAGCGGGAGACCCAACCCGTTTGGCGCCTTCAGGGGCTCGCTTTGGTCCATCACGCTCTGGGGCGGAAAAAAGAGGCTGACGCGGCGCTCGCGGAGCTGGTCGAAAGGTTCCAAAACGATTGGGCCGTCCAGATTGCCGAGGCGTACGCGTTCCGGGGTGAGACCGACCGTGCGTTCGAGTGGCTGGAGCGGGCCTTTGTGCAGCATGAGCCGGGGCTCCCGTGGGTGAAGACGAGCACCTCCTTCAAAAGTCTCCAGAGCGACCCGCGATACGCCGCTTTCCTCGAGAGGTTGGGCTTGCCGCTCTAGGGAGACGAAGGCCTTGTCCCTGCGGCCCGGGGCGGGACGAAGACTTCGGCGAAGCCCGGAGTATCGAAGCGCAGCTCTCGACCTGCGATCTGCGCCTGAACGGAGTAGTGGCCACGGAGTTGGAGGAAGACGAGTTCCTCGCCGGGGCGAGGGGGTGTCGTCGTCACTGCTTCGACGCCGATTTCCACCGCGATCCGGTCGCCCCGGGCAGAGATAGCCGCCGTTGCTTCCGCCTCGCGTGCGTCCTGCATGAGAAGACGCGCAGGTACGCGCTCGGGGTGACCGGGCAACTCCGGTGCTTCCTTCCATTCATAGTGGATCTCTCTGGGACGGAAGAGGGCGAGGACGCCGCCGCGTTGCGACGCGGTCCGCCCCTGCGCCAGGAGAAGGAAGATCCCGGCGCCGGCGCGGCCGGGGTCGATGTCCGGGTGTTGGATGCGCCCGTAGAGAAGGACGTGTGCGCCTGCATCGCTGCTGGCCGTGCCCCATTCCCAGTTGACGCTTCGCCACGTACCCCAGTTGTGATCGTGATAGCCCGGCGCGTCGTGCAGCTCGAGATACACGCCGGGGGCATGGATCGTGCCCGAAACGGTGGTGCGTAGCGCCGGCACGGTGTAGCCCGAGACGAAGCGTTCGCTCTCGTGGAGGAGCACCGGCGGATAGTAGAGGTCAAGAAGCGGGCGCACCACGAGATCGGCGCGCACGGGTCCTTGCTGTTCGTCCCACTCCAGGTGCAACCGGTAGGCGCCGTCGCGGAAGATGGCGGTGTTGTGCTCGCCGAGTCGCAGGTCCACGTGTTCGAGAGAAATGGCTCCGGGTTCGAGAGGGAACTCCACCGTGAACCTCCGTGGCGGTTTCCCCGGCTCCTGGATCTGCAGCAGCGGGCCCCCGCGTCCCTGGCCCGTTTCGATGTCGCCGCCCACGATCATGCTGACGTAGCCGAAGACTCCCGACGGGCCGGCGAAATTGAAATAGAGCCACTCGGCCCAGCGGTCGAGGTCTGGCAGCGTGCGGGCCGGCAGATGGAAGCGGTCCATGTCGTTGTAGAGCGAGTCGACGGGGGGATCCACCCACATACGGTCGGAGTGATTGTCGCTCCAGGCAATGCCTTGACGCAGGAACTCCGCCGTGGGCCCGCCGGCAGCGACGTCCAGGCTGGGAATGAAGCCATGCGCCAAGGCCTTGCTCGCAGCGGCGGATGCCGCACCCGCCTTGCGCACGTAGACGACCTTTTCGACCAACCCCGGGGAAGCGGCGGCGAGGGGAAGCGCGGCGTACTCCGGTGTGAGACGGGCCAACGAGCCGGCGAAGCGCGGTCCCGAAAGCACCTGCCGGAAGAGGAAGCGCGCGTTGTCGAGCATGGAGTACATGCCGGTGGGGCCGCCGATCTTCATCACCTCCACGTCGATGCCGGCAGGTAGGAGGAGGAGATCGCCGCCGCCCACCAGAGCCTTGTCCTCCGCCTGCACGAGGACGGCCTGGCCGATGGAAAGCAGCGTGATCATGACCCCGACGGCGATGCCGAGGCCGAGGAGGAGGATGGCAGTGCGGCGGGGGCGGTCGCCGAGGGTGCGTTGCGCGAGCATCCGGATCATGTCTCTGCCTCAATCTCCTTCGATGTGACCGTCGCGCATGCGCAGATGCCGCGTCGCCCGGCCGGCGAGATCGGGGTTGTGCGTCACGAGCACGATGGCCAGGCCGCGTGCATGCAGCGCCGCCAGCAGGGAAGCGATCTGCTCCCCCGTCGCTTCGTCGAGCTCCCCGGTGGGCTCGTCGGCCAGGAGCAGTTGTGGGTGGTTGGCGAGGGCCCGCGCGATGGCCACGCGCTGCTGCTCGCCGCCGGAGAGCTGACCGGGTTTGTGGCGCAACCGGTGGCCGAGTCCCACGGTGTCGAGGACCTCGCGGAGCCTTTCCTCCCGCTTCTTCTTGGGTAGGCGGGCTTCCATGAGTGGCAGGGCGACGTTCTCGGCTGCAGTCAACATGGGGAGCAGGAAAAAGCGCTGGAAGACGAAGCCCAGATGCAGGAGCCGGAGCTCGGTGCGCTCGGCGTCGTTCAAGCGCGCGGCATCGCGACCGAAGAGCTGGAGCTCGCCGGAGGTGGGCACATCCACGGCGCCGAAAAGGTGCAGCAAGGTGGACTTGCCGCATCCGGACGGACCCATGATGGAAACGAAGTCACCGGGGTGCACGGAGAGCGTGGCAGAGCGCAACGCATGGATGGTGTGTCCGTCGAGCACGTAGTCCTTGCCCAGGTCCCGCGCCTGGACGAGAGGCTGGGGCCGAGGGTGATCCCGCGGCACAACGAGAGGCTGCGACTGCGGGCGCTTCTCGCTCATCCCGTCACCTCACGATGCAGGGTCGGCGCAATGGCCAAGCGCGCCACGAGGAAGGCCGGATACAGCCCCGCCACGGAACCGGCGACGAGCAGCAGGACCAAGGTCCTGAGCGCCGCCCGCGGCGTGAAGACGAAGAAGCTCAGGTCCACGGGGATGCTGGGGGCGCGGGTGAGGATTGCGTCCAGCCACAAGGAGATGACCTGCCCGGCACCGAAGGCGACGGGGAGGGAGAGGACGACGAGGCCTAGGCTCTCCAGGAACACCATGGTGATCAGGCGGCGGCGGCGCAGGCCGATCGCACGCAGGATGGCGATCTCGCCGAGACGCTCGCCGAGGGAGAGAGCCACCATGGTGCCGACGAGGAGCACGCACACCACCATGCTCACCGTGCCGAGGACGAGCGAGAAGAGATTGAAATAGGCCAGCTGCCCTTGCACGGCGTCGAGGGCTTCGGCCACGGAGTAAGCCTCGACTTCGGGAAAGGTGTCCCGGATCCACGCCGCCACGGCCTCGCCGCGGTCCGCACTGCTTCCGCGACCGGCGCTGTTCCCACCGCCCGTGCTGCTGCCACGGGCCGTGTGGTCCTCGCCGCCGTCCTCGCGCAGCGCCACCGCGAGGAGCGAGAGACCATCGCGGACGGTCTCGCCGCGCAGGACCTGCGCTGAGCGTGCACCCACCGCGAGACTTCTCTGCGTGCGCAGGTCGAAGTGGAAGGTGGCCAACCCGGACACGACGAAGGCCTGCGGCGACCGCAGCATCCCGACCGGCGCCGCGTACTCCGCCGCGGCGACGAGAGTGTCGCCCAAGCCGATGCCGAGCGCCGTCGCCAAGTTGTGGCTGACCACGGCGTGCGTGCTGTCGTCTGCGACGAGGTCGGTGCCTGCATCGACGCGCCAGAGGGCGACCGTCGGCGGATCCATGCCGTAGACGAAGGCCGCCACCGGGGCGCCCCGCGGCCGCGCGGCGTAGACCGTGCCCCCGAGTACGGGAGCCACGTGATCCACCCGCGGATCGGCGGCGATGGCAGCGGCGAGGCGGTGGCCGCCAGGGAAGGTGGCGTCGGTTTCGAAGGGCAGCGTGCCACGCGGCGTCACCCGCACCTCGTAGCCGATGTTCTCCAGGATACGGCGCAGACTCACCTGCAGCCCCCGCGACAGCATCTGCATGTCGAGGAGCAGCGCTCCAGCGACGCCGACACCCAGGACACCGAGGAGCGTGCGCACCCGGTGACGCCAGAGTCCACGAATCGCCAGGAAACCGATCACGTCTCACCTGCCGATGGAATCGAGCGGGTTCCGATGCACGATGTGCCGGGCCACGAGCCAGCCGGCCAGGAGACCGGCCGGGATCGACAGACCGACGGCGAGGAGCACGATCTCTGGCGTCAGGCGGGCAAAGACCAAGTCCGTGTCGTAGCGCGCCTGCGAGGCCGGGTTGATGATGGCCACGGCGATCCGTGCGAGGCCGATGCCGACGATGCTGCCGAGGAGCGAGACGAGCGCGGCGATGAGGAGCACGCTCCGTGTCACCGTGCGCCGCGAGATGCCGATGAGCCGCAGCATGCCGAGCTCGCGGCGCATGGTCTCCACCTTGAGGACCATGATGGCGACGAGGAAGACCAGGCCGGCGAGCATGGAGACGAAGCCGATGGCTTTGTGGAATTGCGAGATGACCACGAAAGTGGAGGAGTTGCGCGCCGCCACTTCGGTCGAAGTGTAGGCGGCGATGCCGAGACCCAGGCCCGCGATCTCGTCCGCGACTTGCTGCGCCTGCGTCGGATCCTGCAGGCGCACGGCGAAGCGATCGACGCGGTCCGGCGGCCCGGTGAGCCACTCGAGATCGGGCAAGTGCAGGACCACGTGCAGTTGCTCGAAGCCTACCTCGAAGGGATCCGCCGTCGGCCGGTAGATCCCACCCACGACGAAGCGCCGGCTGCGCCGCATGGCGGCGTCGGCGCCGATCTCCAGCGTGTCCCCCGTGGCCAGGCCGAGCGCCGCTGCGGTGCGGTCGCTGACCACGACCTCCGTCAGCGGCGCTGCGGCGGCGGCGCACCGAGGGGCGCCGAGCCAGCAGGCGACGAGGCAAGCGACGACGAAAGCGACACTGCGCATGCAGGAAGCGTACCTGCCGCACAACAACGGGCGCAACGCCGCCCCGCCGTTCGCATCGTACGCCGGGGGAAGCGACCGCGAGAAGCGAGGGAACGCGCCCGACGAGACCGGGCAACCAGGAGCCTCCATCGAGATCGCGCCAGTGGGTTTCCAGTTCTTACGAGCGCGGGCCGGAAGCCCAGAGAGCGCGGTCGAGATCGAGACCGATCCAGCGCGGGTGCGGCAAGCCCTCGACGAAAGCGCGGACGGCGCCGCCCACGAGCGCGGCGCCGGCGGCGGCAGCGTGGGTCGCCGCCTCGTCGCTGCAATCGCCGGGCGCCGCCGCGCTGTCGTCGCAGAGGGAAGCCTCGTAGGCTGCCACGTCCTCCGGATCTCCGGGTCGCACCTCGTGCAAGCGGAGGAGGCCGCGTCCGAGGCGTAGGTCCAGCAACAGAAGCAGCCCCGCGTCGCCGCGCAGCTGCTCCCAGAGCAGCCGTCGTGCCGCCATGGTGTCCACGGCGAGCACGACGAGGGGAGAACGCGGCTGACGCGGGCCCGCTGTGAACCGCACCGGGTGCACGCACACACGACTGCCGGGAACGATGGCCTGCAGCAGACCGCGCAGCGCCGTCACCTTTTTCCGCCCGGCAACCACGTCGCGCTTGCGATACAGCTGCAGGCCCTGATTCTCCGCCCCGAGCCGATCACCGTCGTAGAGGCGGAGCCGGAGACCGAGCATGGCGAGTACGAGAGCGATCTGCGAGCCGGCGCGACCGGCGCCGACCACGGTGACCTCGACGTCGCTCACCTGCAGGACTTCGCTCGGCGTGGTCGTCGCTGCCGAGAATGGTTCGGGGTGCGGGCTGGGTTCGGGATGCGGGCCGGAGGCCCGAGCCTCACGGGGTGGCCGCGGCGATTCAGCGCAAGCGCTGGCGCGAGGTGCGGACGGCTCCATCTTCACCTCCGAGGTCGAGGCCGAGAGTTCCGGTGAACAGCGACAGATCGAAAGACACGTCACTCACCTGCAGGTCGCGCAACAGTCCGCGCAGGGGCCGCGGGCAGGCCTCGAGCGGCACACCGACGAGAGAGCGCCCCATCTGCCGCGCCAGCTCGGCGACGAACCCGACGCGTGGCACGAGGTGCCGGGGTGCGACGAGCACGGCGGTCTTCGCGTTCGTACCAATGAGAGCTGCGAGCGCCAGGACCTCGTTCCACGCCAGCACGTCGAGCCGCCACATGCCGTGGCGTCCGAGCCGCCAGAACGGCCCCCCGGGCTCACCGTGGAGTGGCGGATCCAAGCGCCGGGCTTCGACCCAGGCGGCGCGGGCACTGCCATCGCGCGGCAGGACGGGAGGGACGAAGAAGGTCTCACCGAGAGTGCGCAGACGCGAGCGCTGTACGCTGACCACCGCGGCGAGCCCCGTGTGGATGCCCTGCGGCGCCGCACCATCCTCCAGGCAGAAGTAGGAGTTGGAGCCGCCGCGCAGGCTCTCCTCGAAGAGGAACGCCGTGGGCTGGAATACCGAAGCCAGATCCTCGCATGAGTCCGGGTTCTCGAAGGCCCGATCGAAGCAAGCGCTCGCCAGGTCGAGGTCCACCCAAGTGACGGCATCCGGGAAGCCGGAGGGGACGCTGCCTGCTGGCATGGCCGCAAATGCTGTACGCGACGTGGCAGCTGACGCCACGCTGGACTCTTCCCCGGCCACCGCAGCCGCCGCGCTGCAAGCGCCGTAGAGCGCGATGCGCCGCACGCGCACCGCGTCTGCATCGAGCGCGTCGAGACGATATCGCCGCAACCCGGGCTCCAGGTAGAGAACGTGCGGCAACGGTACGTGGAAGCGACGCAGCATGTCGCGCCAGACCACGGTCTTCCTCCTTCTTTCAATGGCTCCGAGCGGTGATCTCCCTCGGTACCAGGCCTAGTTCTCTCGCAGGTACGCCACCGTCGCCAGGAACAAGGTGCGCAGATCCAGCCGGTTGAGCGCCCAGCCGATGTAGGCCTGGCCGACTTCGCCGTAGCAGCGCGGCATCGCCTCGTGCGGTCCGACCACGTCCTCGCGGTCGCACTCCTGGATCTGCACGCGCCGGCGGCGCATCCCTTCGGGCAGGAGCAGGATGCGGAGATTGCGCTCCCGGGCGTAGGACAGCTTCACGCGCGCCCCCATCCGGTCACGCTGCCACTCGAGGGCGCTCAACGGGCCGCGCAGCAGCTGCAGGAGCGGGTCGAGCCGCGCCAGCGCTTCCCGCTTCGGGTCGCGCGTCACCTGGGTGAAGAAGTGGAGCAGGGCCTCGGTGCGCTGCAGATCCACCGACAGGACGCGGGCATCGGCATGGGCAGGAATCTGCAGCTGCGCCCGCAGGTAGTCGCGCTTGTGGGCGACGTCTTGGAAGCCGAGCAGCGCCTGGCGGGTCAGCACCTCGCTCAGCGCCGCCAGCGCCTGTCGCCGGATCGATGCCGGCGGCGAGCTCTCGGTGACGGTCAGATCGAACATAGGCTCCCTCGGTGGCCCCCTCCGGCTTCGTCTTGCGGCCGGTGTGCGAGGCAGCGGCTGCGCCGGGGCGGCGACGGCTCGGCGCGTAGGGCCGTTCCGGCCGCCGTGCCCCGGCACCCGACCGCGCGCTCACCCGCCGCGGATGTGCGGCATGAGCAGGGTCTCGCTGCCGGGCTGGACGATGGGATTGCCCACCACGGGCGTGCCGTTCATGAAGAGCTGGCCGTTGCGGCTCGAGATCCCGAGCCCCTCCAGCATCTCCGAAAGCCTGACCGATCCTTCCTCGAGAGGGACCTCGTATTCCCCCTCCGCCAGGATGATCACGCGGGCCGAGTGCTTGCTGGAATCGGACATCGTGCCTCCTCGATCGTGTTGCCGGTGAGTGCTGCGTGCGCCGGTGCGACGCTCTCGATCATGGTGCGTATCATGCAGGTGTCAGCGATGGTCGTGTGGGTTCTCAGATTCGCTCTCAAGAGAACTCAGAATCGGGACCGGGGAATCAGGAGAGGCCCCATGCACTGAAGCCACTGTCGCGAAAAACCGACCTCGCTGTCCCGAAAAAGGGACGTGTGAGGGTGATACGGTCGGAAAGACACCAGCGCACCGTGCGATCGATTGTGGAACGGCGCTGGTCGATTGCAGTCAATGCACATGAAGACCAGGACTTCCCCGTGCTCTTGATCGGAGTCGAGGCTTCTGGTAGGAACAGAGAGCGAGGCCCGCGCAAACGTGAAGAGCTCTTGCTGCATCCTCAGCTGCGACGAGGGGGCACGTCATGCGGCCAGGTCGTTCATTCAACCAGAGATCACGCGCGACCTTCGCGCTCTTGCAGGAACTACTGAAGGAACACGATGCGGTGACGCCGCTGCAGCTGGCGGCGAAGCTGTATCCAGAAGAAAAAGCTCTCTTGGAGGAGATCGAGGCCTTCCTGCAGACCCTGCCCGACTCCCTCCGCAAGCTGCAGTCCGACGACGTGCAGATCCTGCGCCAGGTCGCCGAGAAGCTCGAGGACGGCCGGCGCCGCGGCCGTCCGCTCAAGATCCTGGCACAGAAGATTCTCGGCGCCCCACTCGACGGTCTCCAGCTCGAGAAGGCGCACGCCGCCCGCTTGCGCGATCTTCTCGAACAGGCGTTGGTGCAAGACGTGCAGACCCGCGTGCACGAGCTGCGCCAAACGCTCGCGAAAGAGGAGACGGAGGCGGACGGCATGCGCCTCACCGTGTCCCGCTCGCCGTACCGCTTGTTGCGCGTCCACTGGGCGCTCACCGAGGACGACGCCCTCGCCGTGGAGGCGCTCTATCCGATGTTCGATCGCCAGGCCTGGAAGGGGCCGCCGAGCTACATGGAGACCAAGGCCTTCCGGCTGGCGCAGGAGCGCCTGCGCTTCGCCCTCGCCACGGGCATGATCCTTGCCGACGACGGTACGGCCCTGCCGCAGCAGGGCATCCGCAAGTGCTCCCTCAGCGACGCGGTGCGTAGCCAGCTCGACTGGGTCGTCGAGGTGAGCGACAAGATGCAGCAGATCTTCGAGATCTTCTATGCTCCCTGCGTCACCGCCTGGGAGCGGGATCGGTTCTATGTGCTGGCCGCCTGGGCGGAGCCGCACGCCGTCGGCATCGTCAAGTTCATCCTCGCCTGCAGGAACGAGATCCTCCGGGTGATGAACGGCTTTTTCGCCAGCATCGGGCAGAAGCCCTGGCCTTTCGTGCACGGCCACGACTTCCCGCAGCGGTTGGTGCAGCCGGGGACGATCCCCGAACATCCGGTGCTGGCGTCGCACGAGGAACTCCTGGCGATGCACCGGCGCTTGCGGGAGATCGGCATCGACCACCTCTCCGAGGCGGCGGCCTGACCCATGCGCATTCACACCGGCACGAGCGGCTACGCCTACAAGGAGTGGAAGCCGCTCTTCTACCCGCCGGACTTGCCGGGCTCGGCCATGCTGCGTTTCTACGGCGAGCGCCTTGGGACGGTGGAGGTCAACAACACCTTTTATCGCATGCCGTCGAAGAAGTTGCTCCAAGGCTGGTGCGACGAGGTGCCGCCGGAGTTCCTCTTCGCCGTCAAGGCGACGCGGCGGGTGACACATTTCCGGCGCCTGCGCGACGTGGGCAGCGAGCTGGATTTCCTCTTCGGCAATCTGGCGGCCCTGGCCGGACGGCTCGGCGCCGTGCTCTTCCAGCTGCCGCCCAACCTGCACTGCGATCTTCCCTTGCTGCAGGATTTCCTCGCCCAGCTGGCGCCGCACGTGCGCTGCGCCATGGAGTTCCGCGAGCCCTCGTGGTTCGACGATGCCGTCTATGCGGCGCTGCGCGACAGCGGTGTGGCCCTCTGCGCCATGGAGGAGGAAGACCTGGAGGCGCAGGTGGTGCCCACGGCGAAATTCGGCTACTTCCGTTTGCGGCGCGGACTGTACGGCGCCCAGGAGTTGCTAGCCTGGGTCGAGCGCATCCGCGCCCAGCCCTGGGAAGAGGTGTTCGTCTACTTCAAGCACGACACGGCGGCACCGAACCTGGCCCAGGAATTCGTCGGCTTGCTCGGGAGCTGAAGCAGAACGAGCGCCGCCCGGCGGCGACGACGTCCCGGTCCTCGTCGGGGGATGGAAGCCGCTGTGCCCTGCCGTGAGAGAATGGTGGCCAGGAGGAGTCCCCATGGCCAGGACCGAACTTCCATACCACGCCCCCTTCGCCGCCTACCAGGAGCAAGCCGCAGCCTTGTTCGACGCCCTGAGGGCGGACGACGAAGCGACGGCATGGCGCTTCAAGTGGGAGCACCCTCGTTTCCGCGGTCGGTCCGTGACCGACGTCAAGGCGGCAAGGCTCGATCTCGCCGACGCGCAGGTGGTCGTGGCGCACGAAGTCGGCTTCGAACATTGGGCCGATCTCGTGGCGTTCACCGAGGCGGTGGCGCGCGATGGCCCCGTCCGCCGCTTCGAAACCGCGGTGGAGGCGGTCGTCTCGGGCGACGTCACCGCGCTGCGGTCGATGTTGCGCGCGAACCCGGAGCTCGTGCAGGCGCGTTCGGCGCGTCGACACCATGCGACACTGCTGCACTATGTCGGCGCCAACGGCGTCGAGGGAGCGCGACAGAAGACGCCGGCGAATGCGGTGGAGGTCACGAAGTTGTTGCTGGACGCTGGCGCCGAGGTCGATGCGCTGGCGGATCTGTACGATGCGAAGTGCACCACCATGAGCATGCTGGTGTCGAGTTGCCACCCGGCCCGAGCCGGTTTGCAAGCCGCGCTCGCGGAGACCCTGCTCGACCATGGGGCCGCGCTCGACGGGCCGGGCTCGAAATGGCAATCGGCGCTCATGACCGCGCTGGCCTTCGGCTACCTGCCCACTGCCGAGGCGCTCGCCCGACGCGGCGCCCCGTTGGGTCACATCGCCGCCGTGGCCGGACTCGGCCGGCTCGACGACGCGGCACGGCTGCTCCCCATGGCGGATGGGGAGAGCAAACATGCAGCCCTCGCGTTGGCCGCCCAGCACGGCCACGCCGACGTCGTGCGCTTGCTCCTCGATGCGGGTGAGGATCCGAACCGCTACAATCCGGACGGGTTCCATGGGCATTCGACGCCGCTCCATCAGGCGGTGTGGTCCAACCACGCCGATGTGGTGCGGCTGCTCGTCGACCGTGGCGCGCGCTTGGACATCGAGGACACGATCTACCACGGCACGCCGCTCGGTTGGGCGCTCTACGGCGGACGGGCCGAGATCGCGGCGTACCTGCGCGATCGCGGCGCACCCGCTTGAGTTGCAGGGTCCAAGAGAGGGGCTCCGGCGCCGTCATCGAGCGCGCGGACGCTGTCCACCCTTCCTGGGTTAGGCGTCGGGTTTCCAGAGGCGATGGCGGAAATACTCCCGCCAATCTTCCGGCAGGGCGGCGAGGCCGCTGGCGCGGCGCAAGAGCTCCTGCTCGTCTTCGTCGTCGGTGTAGAGCCGGGCGATCTCCCCGACCGTGACCCGCGGGTCTCCCACCGCCGTCACCCGGATCGGCTCTCCCGCCGAGATCGCGCCTTCTCGAAGCACCGACAGGTAGAAACCGTTGCGGCCGCTGCGCTGGAAAAGCTGGACCATGTCGGGTCGCTGGAAACGGACGCCGAGCTTGAAACATGGAAGCCTGGGCTGGGTGACGAGGAACTCTGCCGAGCCAATGCTCAGGTGGTCACCGATGCAGAGAGCGTCCTCACGGAGCCCCTCGGTGGTGAGATTCTCACCGAACGCGCCCCACGGCAACTCTACGCCGGGAAGTTGCTCGCGCCAGTAGGCGTAATGCTCGGCAGGATAGGCATAGACCGCCTTGTCAGCTCCGCCGTGCACCGAAAGGTCGGCCTGCTCGTCGCCGGCCAGGTTGAGCTCGTGCACTTGAACGGAGCCCGCAACCGGATCCTTGAAGATCGAGGTGCGCACGCGCTTGCCCCGCCACTCGACCTCGCGCGGGCGCCCTACCTGGATGGAGACGACCTTCATGAGCGTGCCCCGTGAGAGGGAGCTGGGTCGAGCCGCCACCGCGCCACCGCGTGCGCCGTGACGGACCGGTCTCAGGACATCTGGGCCGAAGCCGCGGAAAGCACGGCTTCGAGGAAGTAGGCCTCCGGCATGGCACCTTCGACGCCGCCGGTGCCGTTCACCACCGTCTTCGGCACACCCATGACGCGATGGCGCTGCGTCAGATGGGGGAACTCCGTGGCCTCGATGGCGTCGGCGCGCACCAGGTCGCTCTCCATCGCGAAAGCGTTCGCGAGCAGCACGGCCCGCGGACAATGGGGTCAGGTAGGGGTGACGAAGACCTCCAGGTGCAGAGGCTTCTGCAACTGGGCCAGACGCTTGCGCGTCTCCGGGGCGAGACCGCTGTCGGCACGGGAGACGAGGAGCATCGTATCGAGGAGCGAGGCGAACTCGTAGCCCGAGGGGATGCCGTAGAAACGGATCCCATGGTCGTGCTCGCCCATGACGACCGTCGCCGGGATCTTGTCGATGCCGAAGGCATCGCGTTTCTCCCGGTCGGTCTGGAAGTTGTAGATCTCGAGGGAGGTTTTGTCCGAGAGGGTGGCCACCTCTTCGAGAAGCGTGCGTGTCTCGCGGCAGAACTCGCACTCGAGCTCTTGGGTGAAATTGATCAGACGGATCGGCTTGTCGAGCGCCTCGAACCTCTGGCGGACCGCCTGCCGATCCCGCTCTTGCAGCAACATGGCACCAGCACCTCCATCGCGATGATGCGTCGCTCTTTCCACCCGGTCAAGTGGGTGGACGGACGAACGTTCACCGAGTGTGCCCCGGTCCCAAGCAACGCCGCTGTTTGCATGAACGCTGGCTCAGCGCTTCCAGGCCCGGAGCTTCAAGGAGACCACGGCGTTCGTGAAGTCCTGGAGTTCCGCCGGCATCCCGGTGTCGCAACCGGCGTAGCGGCTTTCCTCCACGATCTCCACACCGGTGAAGCCTGCTTCGCGTACGAGCCGTACGTAGTCGTCGCGCAGCGACGCGCCGGCGACGCAACCCACGTAGGCCTCCACCGAACGCTTGGCGTCTTCGGGCAACGGGCGTAGGAGCACGAGGTCGCTCACCAGGAGCCGACCGCCCGGGCGGAGGACGCGCAGGGCCTCGCGAAACACCTGCGGCTTGTCCGGCGACAGGTTGATGACGCAGTTGGAGATGACGAGATCCACGCTCGCATCGGCCACCGGCAGGTGTTCGATCTCGCCGAGGCGGAACTCCACGTTGGCGGTACCCACGGCGCGGGCATTGGAGCGAGCGCGCTCGATCATTGCCGCGGTCATGTCCACGCCGATGACGTGGCCGTTGGCTCCTATCTCGCGGGCGGCGAGGAAGGCGTCGATCCCGGCGCCAGAGCCCAGGTCGAGGACGGTTTCGCCGGAGCGGACGTTGGCGTACTTCAGGGGACTGCCGCAGCCGAGCCCCAGGTTGGCGCCCGCGGGAATGGCCTCCGCCTGCGCCGCCGTGTAGCCGAGAGCCTCGGGATTCTCCACCACACTCGTGCCGCAGCAGCTAGGTGAAGAGGCCTGCGCGATCTCGCCATACTTCGCCCGCACCAGTTTGCGGATGTCCTCGGCCGAAGCGTCGGCCGCAATCTCTTCACGGGTGGCGGCGACAGCCGATTGGTCACAGCAGGGTTCGGCCTGCACCACGCTGCCGGCCGCCTTCGAATTCGCAGCGGCGGCTTCGCAACAGGGTTGGGTCGCTCTCTTTGTCCTTCGCTCCTCGGTCCTACGCCTCTCGTCCATGTTCTTCCTCCTGCTCAGAGAGCACCGATCAAGGTTTTCAAACGGCGCAGGGTGGTGTCGTCGAGGCAATAGCAAACGCGCGGCGGTTCCACTTCGCCCTGCACCAGGCCGGCTTCCTTCAGCACCTTGAGATGCTGGGAGATGGTGGATTGGGCCCGGGGCAGTTCGTCGACCAGGGCGCCGCAGACGCACTCGCCGCGCTGGCGCAAGAGTCTGAGGATGCGCAGGCGCAGCGGGTGGGCGATGGCGCGGGCCAGACGCGCGAGCTCCAGTTCGTCGCTGGACCAGGTCCGCACCGGCTTCGGGCTCTGCCGTTTGGCTCGGGCCATCACCCCTCCATCGTCAATCGTAAAAATACGATGGTGACCAGGACCTGTCAAGGGGAGGGAGGGGAGGGGCGCAACGGGCCTGGATCACGCAGGGCCGGGGAGCACCGGTTCCGGGCCTTGCGGCGGCGCCGGCTTCGCGAACCATTGCTCCCGCGGCACGACCTTCGGCTGCTCCGGATCGCCCTCGTAGGCCGGGGTCATGATCTGGACCCCGTACTCGTTGAAGACGTCCAAGATGTTCTGATGCAGCGCCGTGTAGAGCTTCAGCATGAGCTGCGGCTGGTCGCAGTAGGCGTTGATCTCGTAGGTGACGCAGAAATCCCCCAGCCCTTTCTGCAGCACGAAGGGCGGCGGTTCTCGCAGCAGTCCGGGCGTGCGCTCCGCCGCCAAGAGCAGCATGGCTTCCACCTGGCGCCAGGGCGTTTCGTAACCGATGCCCACCGTGGTGTGCAAGATCAGCCCCTGCTGTCGGGCCAGAGTGCTGTAATTGATCACGTGGGTCTGCAGGATCGTCGAGTTCGGGATGACGACTTCTTCGTTCTTGGTGGAACGCACGTGCGTGACCATGACCCGCATCTCGGTCACTTCCCCGAGCACTTCGCCGATGCGCACTCGATCCCCCGGCTTGAAGGCACGGCGGTAGGTCATGGTGTAGCCGGCGATCATGTTGGAGATCACCGAAGACGACCCGAGGGAAAGGATGATGCCGAGGAACACCGACAGACCCTTGAACGCCGCGGTATTCGAGCCGGGGATGTAGGGATAGGCCACGATCACGGTGAAAACCAACACCAGGAGGCGGACGATCTTGTAGGTGGGCATCGCCCAGTCCGGATCGAATCCGGCGAAGGTCAGAGTCTGGTGCTGGATGCCGTGGAAGAAGAGGCGGGTCACCTTGAGGACGTAGCGCGTGACCACGATGATGAGGGCGATGAAAACTAGATTGGGGATGGAATCGAGGACGGCTCGTCCCATCATCCGCAGCGGATCGACGAGCAGCGAGCCACCGCGCGCCGCCAAGGCGCGGGTCCAAGGGTAGATGCCGAGGACGAATTCCGCGTAACCCACCACGAGTGCCAGGAGCGCCACGACCCGCACCAGGCGCAGGAGCCCGAGCAGGACGACCCAGACTTGCTCGGCGTGGATGACTTGGAAAGTCTGGATTTGCAGTCCCCGCAGCCGCGTCCGAAAGCGGCGTTCGATGACGCCGTCCAGGTGCCGAAGCCCGCGTCGAATGACGAACAAGCCGAGAATGAAGAGCAAGGTGGCGACAGCGACCCAGGCGGTCTTGCGCAAGAGGACGCGGGGCTCTCGGTCGTGCCGATAGGTGAGCACGGCGCTCGCCATCCGGTTGCGGACGGCATGGGCCAGGTTGGAACGGGAGACGTCCTCGACCACCGCATCCTCGTCGTAGACCCGCATCAGGATCATGTCGCCAGCGACGATGCGGAAGTGGTCGCCGAACTCGACGACGCGGAGCGAATCGACGGGGAGGGCGGCATTGCCGGCGAAGTTGCGGAGGCGGCCCGCGATGGCATCGGCCCGCATTTCCGCCGGGAAGGTCGCGACGCCGCGAACGCGGAACAACTCCTCGCCGTTCAGCTTGACCGGAGCCGTGGGCACGAGCGCGTCGGCGTCGGCGCCCTCTCCAGGCGGAGCCGCAGCGGCACGGCCGCAGAGAGTCGGCAACGCCAGCGTCCCGAGCATGAAAGCGAGGCACACCCAGTGGTGAGTGGCAAGATCCAGCAACCTTGAAGCAGAAAGCGACCGGCGCCGACGAGCCGCGCGGGTGGCGCCGAAGAGCGAGCCGGCGGCTGCGGGCGAAGAGCGGGAGCTCATCCGTGATGTCCCTGGTGGCGCTGGGGCGCCCATCACTCCAGCCCGGGCAGCCTAGCATCCGGGGCCGGGAGGGCGCCACTCGTGGGCTTGCGCGCCGACGACCGCCCACTCACTTTGCGGCGTCGAGGAGGATGGTCTTGAGCGTGGCGTAATTCTCGGGTTTGGAGAGGTCGTAGTTCGTGAGGTTGACCACCTGCCGCACGCGGTTCTCCACGTCGAGGATCACCACGTCGCGCCAGCGCACCGCCCAGCGGCCCCAGACGTTCTGGTCCGCCGTGTCCTGCAGCCAAGGGAGGACCCGGCCGAAGCACATGTCACCGTTGCCGCTTTCCTCTCCGGTTTCGTTGAGGCCGAAGATGTGGACCGGCAATGTGGGGTTCGCGGTGTTGATTTCCTTCTGCATCTGATCGAGGTAGCCGAACTGGCTACGACAGTAGCCTCAGGTAGCGTGGCCGAAGTACCAGGCGGAGATCTGCCCCACGTACTGGCGGGGCGACACTTCCTGACCGTTGAGAGGGGAATTCGGGTTCACGTCGTGCAGCGTGAAGTCCTGCATGATTCCCTCTGGTGGGGGCCCGAAGGGCATGTCGTCCTCGCACGCCAGCGGCGCCAGGAGCGAGGCGAACAAGGCGAGAAGGACCGGGATGCGGCGGACCGGTGGTAGGGCGCGAGATCGGATCGACAACCGTCAGCCTCCTTGGGGAAGCCGGGACACCGCTGCCAGCGGTCCGCGGCTTCCACCACAAGTATAACAGCGCTGCCGGCCCTCGGAGAACCACGGGACACCGAGCCTGACATCCCTGACAGGAAGGCAGGCGCGCTGTTGTATGCTCTTCGCGCCTCCTGTGCCACGTAGGCCAGCCGGCCGGAGGAAGCCGCAGAGGGAGCAACGTGCCCGAGTCGATCGGTCGCTTCAAGATCGTGGAGAAGCTCGGCGAGGGCGGTATGGGTATCGTCTATGCTGCCGAGGACGAGAGTCTCGGACGACGCGTAGCCTTGAAGAAGCTCCGGGAATCGCGGGATGCCGTGGCCCGCCAGCGGTTGCTGCGAGAAGCCCGCGTGGCGGCGAGCGTCAACCATCCCAACGTCTGCCAGGTGTACGAGATCGGCGAGGACGCCGACGAGCTCTACATCGTCATGGAGCTGATCGATGGCGAGCCCCTCGAAGTCCGCATGGGGCGCGGCCCCCTCGCCCTGGGCGAGGCCCTGCAAGCCACCCTCGAGATTCTCTCCGGCCTGGAGGCGTTGCACCGCCTCGCTCTCGTGCATCGGGACATCAAGCCATCCAACGTCTTCCTCACCCCGCACGGGGCGAAGCTGCTGGACTTCGGCCTGGCCCGGCCGCTGGACCTGAACGGCGACACCCTGCATCTCACCCAGACCGGGATGGCGGTCGGCACTCCACGCTACATGGCACCGGAACAATGGTCGGGCGAGACGGTGACGCCGGCGAGCGATCTCTTCTCCCTCGGCGCCCTCCTCTTCGAGATGCTCACCTCCCAGCCTGCCTTCCCAGGCAAGACGATCGTGGAGACCTGCGAGGCGATCACGCGCCGCCAGCCACCGGCGCTTTCCGGCGGTGCCGCCATCGTGGCAACGGACCGGGTCATCCAGCGAGCGCTGGAGAAGAAACCGGCGGACCGTTACGCCAACGCCGCCGCCATGGCACAGGAGGTGCGGTCGGCCCTGCTTCTCTTCAGCACACCGGAAATGCCCCTGGTGCAGCGGACGACGCGGTTCATCGCCTTGCCCTTCCGGATCCTGCGCGCCGATGCCGACACGGACTTCCTGGCCTTCAGCCTCCCCGATGCGATCACCTCCTCCCTCGCCGCGCTCGAGTCCCTGGTGGTGCGCTCGAGCCTGACGGCGGGCCGCTTCGCCACAGACGCTCCTGACCTGCCGCGCCTGGCGAAGGAAGCCGAGGTGGACGTGGTCCTGCATGGCACAGTGCTCCGTGCGGGCGAGCAGCTGCGTGTCGCGGCGCAGCTGGTGGCGGTGCCCGCAGGCACCGTCTTGTGGTCCAAGACGCTGCAGGTGCCGCTCGGCGATCTCTTCCAGCTGCAGGATTCCCTGGTGCACCAGATCGTGGATTCCTTGGCTGTGCCGCTCTCGGCGCGCGACGAGCGCCGGCTGGACCAAGAAGCGCCCCGCAGCAGCCGCGCCTACGAGCTGTACTTGCGCGCCAATCAGGTGATCGTCTCTTCGGTGCAGTCCTCCACCTTGATGGCGGCGCGTGACCTGTATCGGGCCTGCCTCGCGGAAGATCCAGACTATGCTCCGGCTTGGACGCGCCTGGCTCGGGTCTACCGTCTGATGGCGAAGTTCGGCCATGCGGAGGCAGGGGAATACAAGCAGCGCGCCGAGGAAGCCTTCGACCGCGCCCTGCAGCTCGATCCGGATCTGTCCATCGCGCACAACTACGTCACCTACCAGGAGGTGGAGTCGGGGCGCGCCGTCGAGGCCATGCGGCGCTTGGTGCAACGCGGTCTGGAGCAGGCAGCGGATCCCGACCTCTACGCCGGCCTGGTGGTGGCCTGCCGCTTCTGCGGCCTGCTCGAGGCCTCCGTGGCGGCGGATCGGCGCGCCAAGCGGCTCGACCCCAACATCGCGACCAGCGTGCACTTCACCTATTGGATGCAAGGTGACTACGAGCGCGCCATCGCGAACGACAGCGAGAAGCCGGCGTTCCTCCGCAGTCAGGCCCTGGCCATGATCGGACGCGAAGCGGAGTCCCTCGCCGCCCTGCGGGAACTCGAGAGCGGCCATTTCGAAGGCCTGAGGATCCGTGTCATGTCATCGACGCGGGCGGCGCTGGAGCTGCAGCGCGAGGAATGCCTGACGCTCGTCGAGGGGCTGCAGGGAAGCGGATTCCAGGATCCCGAGGGCATCTACTTCATGCTGCGCAACCTCGCCCGTGTGGAGGAAAAGAAGAAAGCTCTGGAGCTCCTGGCGCAGGTGGTGGAACGGGGCTTCTGGTGCCCGACGACCCTGGAGCGGGATCCTTGGCTCGACAGCCTGCGAGCCGAGCCGGAGTTCGTCCGCCTCCTGAAGCGCGCCGACGAAGGCCGTCGCGCGGCGGCCGCGGCCTATACCCGCGCCGGTGGCGAGCGTCTCCTGGGCGTCCCGGCACTCTAATGTAGAGAGGCGTCTTGGTGAGGGGTGTGTGGAGTGGCTTGCGGCCGTGTTCGCCGGCGGCGCTGGTCACGATGTCACCATCCCAGGCTGTGCGGGGCAACTGTCTGGCGTGCGGCCTGCAAGCACGTGATTCGGGCCTGCGTCGAAAGCACCTGCAGACCGCTTCGCTCCTTGTCCCGTCCTTCCCCATGGCACACCGTTCCATGCAATGAGTCCCTGGCACAGTGATCGCATCCATGCGATTCGGGTACTCAGCTCAACGTCACGACTCCGGTGTCCGCCAGACCGTGGCGAGCGCCGTGCGGGGCGGATTGGCTGAGAGCGATGGGATGGGGGTGGCGTGCCGTGAAGCACCTCCTCGGGTGGCAAGAAGGACGCCTCGAAGGCGTACTGATCCTCCTGGGTCTCCTGGGGATCGTCCTGGCAACGGACTGCCCCAAGGAACTACAGCCAGGTGATCCCCTCCCTCGATTGACCAAAGAACAATTGGACGAGTTCGAACGCGGCCGGGTGGTGTTCGAGCGCGTCTTCGCCGAGGAGACCGGCCTGGGGCCGCTCTTCAACGCCGAATCGTGCGCCGAGTGTCACGAGGATCCGGTGACCGGCGGCGCCGGCGACGAGATCGAGCTGCACGCCTCCTTGTTCCATGAAGCCGGCATGGCGACGGTCGCTGGGGTCACACCGGGCGGCGTCGACGGCTTCTGCGATGCTCTGGTGGACAGCGGCGGCCCCATTTACCAGCTCCGGGCGACGTCCCTCCTGCAGGAAGCTCTCGGCATCACGGCGGAGCCGGTTCCCGCAGGCGCGCAGAAGGCGCAGCGGACGTCGCCCGACATCTTCGGCTTCGGGCTCCTGGATGCGGTGCCCGATTCCGTGCTGCTCTATCATGCCGATCCCGACGACGCCAACGGCGACGGGATCTCCGGCCGGCCGAATCGGTTCTTCGACGGCAGGATCGGCCGCTTCGGCCGCAAGGCCGTGGTGCCGACGCTGGCGGAGTTCAATGCCGGCGCCTTCCAGATCGAGCAAGGTGTGACCACGCCGCAGGCGCCCGAAGAGGGCACCGTCGGGGGCAGGCCGCTGCCGCCGGGAGTGGATCCGGTGCCGGATCCGGAGCTCGACGCGGAGTCGGTGCGGCTGGCGCAACAGTTCGTGCGCTTCCTCGCCCCGCCGCCGCGGGCGAAAGCGAAGCGCGGCAGCACCCGGGGCGAGCAGATCTTCGCCCAGCTCCGCTGCACCGCCTGCCATGTGCCGGTGCTGCGCACCGGAGCGAACGAGGTCAAAGCTCTGGAGTACCGCGAAGTGCGCGCCTACTCGGACCTGCTGCTCCACGACATGGGGCCCGAGCTCGCCGACATCTGCCTCGGCGAAGCGGAGCCCGCGGAGTTCCGCACCGAGCCCCTCATGGGACTGCGCTTCTCCCAGCACTTCCTCCACGACGGCCGCGCCGCCACGCTGGAGGAAGCGATCCGCCTCCACGGCGGCGAAGCCGCCGCGGCCCGCGACGCCTTCCTCGCCCTTACGCCTAAGGAGCGCGCGGCGCTGCTCGCGTTCCTCGCCGGCTTGTGAGCGTCGTCATTTCGGGCGGTAGAGTTCCTTGATGCGTCCCCAGTCGGACGCTTGCACCTCGGCGGGGTTGCGGCGGAGGCGGAGGATGCGGCCGAGGCTGAGCGAGCACACGTAGACCCCGTCGGGCCCGGTCTCGATGTCCGTGATCACGCCGAAAGAGCTTCCCAGCCGGTAGACATCCCGTTCCAGCTCGTTGTCGGCGACGCGGTCGGTCGTTTCCGCCGTGGTCATGACCAGGCTGCTGCGATCGCCGCTCAGTTCGAAATGGTACAGCCCCGAAAAATTGTTATCGCCGACCAGGAGGTCGTTCTCGTAGGCCGCCCCGAGAATGCTGCTGCGGATGAAGTGGAGCGAGGTGACGCCGATGGGACCGAGCCACGAGAAGAGCGGGTCGCCGTAGTGCGAACCCGGTGCCACCCAGACATCCCCGAGGCCCTGGGGATCCCTGCCATCGGGCCCCATGATTTGCACCCAGCCGCTGTTGAAGCCCGCGGGCACGCGGTTGATCTCATCGTAGGCATCGGGACCGTTCTCGGTGTCCCAGAGCACTCCGGTCCGCGGGTCGAAATCGAGACCGAAGCAGTTGCGCACGCCGTAGGCGAACACCTTGGGCATAGACCCACCGAAGGCGAGGAAGGGGTTGTCCGCCGGAACGGAGCCGTCGTCGTCGATCCGGAAGATGATGCTGGTGTCGTCCGGTGGCGGGCCGGCAGGGAGGTTCTGCAGCTGGGTCCTGTGGTTGAGGTCGCCAAGGACGCCGTAGAGCTTGCGGTCGGGACCGAAGAGGAGGATGCCGCCATCGTGATTGGGCCCCCCTGCGCCCGGGAGAGCGAGGATGGGCGCCGGGGCCGAGAGGCTCGTCCCGTCCCAGTGGTAGCGCTCCACGCGGTGGCCAGCGATGGCATCCTGATCCGCGTTGTCCAATCCCGTGCTGCTGGCGCTGTAGTAGAGGTACACGAAACCGTTGCTGGCGAAATCGGGGTGCAGCGCCATTCCCAGGAGACCGCGCTCGCTCCGGCTGTTCACCGCCAGATCGAGCACGGGCCCGACCAGTGCGCCGCCGCGCACGTGCATCACCCTGCCCGTCGCCTTCTCGTCGACCAGGGCCTCCAGGGGTTGCCCCGGCAGCTGGGGGAGGAGGGCTATGGATGTGGGTTGCGACAGGCCGGCGACCCAGGTGAGCACCTGCAGGGCGGGATCGTTCAGAGACTGCGCCCGGAGCGCCGGGACGGCGGTGGCCAAAGCGGCGCCCGCGACGAAGAGCCGGAGCGATGCCTTGTCGAGGTTGCCACGATGTCGAAGCCAGCGCCTCGTCGCCTGCATGACGCGGCGAGTCTAGCACGCCGGCACGGAGGGACGCGAAAAGAAGGCGCGGCCGTCTCGAGACGACCGCGCCGGGGGTGAGTCGGGATCGGGATACCGGCTCTACTGGAACAAACTCTTGACCTGTGACCACGTCGACGGTGCGACGGCGACGAAGCCACACGAGGTGCCGGAGCAGCTCGTGCTGTTCACTGCCGAGGTGAAGGCCACGGGCTCGTCGCCGCCCAGGGCCGGGTCCCCTTGCTCCAGGGTCAAGCACACCTGGGTGAATGCGGGCGCGTCGCAGAGCGTCACCGACGGGCAGCTGAAGCTCGGGTTGGAGGGCGTGCTGTGCATCCGCACCTTCGCCTCGTGCTGCGTCGTCATGGCCATGACATGGATAGTACCCAGGGGGATCTTGTCGCCGGCGAGGCCGGTCACCGTCTGGCAGGACGAGAACGACATGAAAAGGCCGCCGCCGCTGCCATTGTCGATGGGATCCCCGCTGTTGAGGACGACCCCGCCCGCCGGGTTCCAGACGAAGCCGACCCCCGAGGCGCTCGGCTCGATGGAGACGCGGAACTCCGCCCCGGTGAAGCCCGCGGCGGTGGCGCCGGCAGTCACCAGATAGAGATAGAAGCGGCCGTTGCCCGACGAGTTCATTGTGATGCAGCAGTTCGTGCCGGCGGCGTCTCCGAAGACGCCGATGTACCCGTTGTTGGGGGGCGCGGCGACGGCGCTTCCCGGGAGCAGCGACGCGACTGCAAGGAGCACAAGGAACAGAGTGCGAGACATGGCAGGGAACCCCCTGGTGAACGAGCTCACGATCCTCGTGCATCGCTTGTCTGGAGCTCGCAAATGCGGCGCAGGAATCACCTCGTGTCGCTCCCTGGGGCTTTCGCCTGGGAGTACGCACCGCAGAACAAGCCTCGTGCCGCAGAGCAAGGCGCAACGGGGGGAAGCACGGTGGCACGGCATTCCCCTCCGCGGCATGACCGAGCCCGTGCGTTCCGAGCGCAGCGCTGCTCAAGCTGCCAGAAGGCGGGAGGAGAGAGTGAGTATGCTGAGGCGAGCAGCACAAGCCATTCCATGGACGCTCGGGCTGAAGATTCGGGTCGGTCGCGGGGTAGAATGGCTCGGCGTCTTCCGTAGGGTGACGAAGGCGCCCGCAGGAGCCGGGCAGGTTGGAGGGTGTGGGTGAGTCGCATCGCGCTCATCGACTGGAACGTCGCGGCGGCGGCGGCAGGTCTCGAGGCTCTGCGACGCGCTGGCCACTCCGTGCAGCCCGTGGTGCCGGCGGATGCCGCCAAGCTGCGCGGGCTTGCCAGTCGGCCGCCCGAAGCCATCGTCATCGATCTGGCGCGGCGTCCGGCGGAGGGGCGCAACGTCGGCGTCTGGTTGCGCCAGCGCCGGGTCACTCGTGCCGTGCCGCTCCTTTTCGTGGGTGGCGAAGCCGAGAAAGTGAAGCAGATGCGCGCCCTGCTCCCCGACGCGGTGTACACCCAGTGGCGCGGCATCCGCGCGGCCTTGCGGCGCGCCCAGCGGGAGGCGCCGCGGCACCCCGTGGTTCGCGGCAGCATGGACGCGTACTCCGGGACGCCCTTGCCGAGGAAGCTGGGCCTGCGCCCGGAGATGCGCGTGGCCCTCCTCGGTGCGCCGGTGGATTTCGCCTCCACCCTGGGGGAGTTGCCGGAGGGCGTGCGCTTCCAAGCACAGTTGCGCGGCGCGCCGCCCATGGTCCTGCTCTTCGCGCGCTCCCAGGCCGATCTGGCGCGCCGCTTCCCGGCCGCAGCGCGCGCCCTCGCCACCGGGGGGAGCCTCTGGATCCTGTGGCGGAAGAAAGCTTCGGGAGAAGCGACCGATCTGGGCGAAAAGGAAGTGCGGGAGTTCGGTCTCTCCCGTGGCTTCGTGGACTACAAGATCAGCGCCATCGACGCGACCTGGTCCGGCCTGCGGTTCGCGCGCCGACGGAACGCGCTCAGGGGGAGTCGCCGTCGGGGGTCTCGCGCACGATGACCAGGATGGCGTCGTGGGGCACGACGAAGTAGTTCTTGCCCTCGAACGTGATGTCCACGCTGGCCTTGCGGAAGAAAAGGGCATAGTCGCCGACGCGGGCTTGCATGGGCAGGTAGCGCGGTTCCCGTCGCAGGCGTTTCCATGGTTCGTCGTCCGCGGTCTCGAGCGGCCCCACCGGCACACCGGGCCCGAGGGCGACGACCCGCCCGCCCTGGACGGCGCGGGAGTCCACCGCCGTCTGCGGCAGGTACAGCCCCACGTGCGTTCGCTCCTCGCCCGCTTCCGGTTCGACGAGGACGCGATCGCCGACGACGATGAGTTCCTTCTTCACACGACCTCCAAGCATCCCGGCATGGACGGGGCGGCGTAGGGCCCGGCGACATTATATAGAGTACGCGCTCGGTGGTACGGCTCGGTGGGTCGACGGCGGAGGCCGTGTGGCGTCCCTGCGTGACGACTCCTCCCCCGACGAGGGTCGCCGGCCCGGAGCCTGCCGGCACGCGGCGTGAAAGGGCGGTGTCCCCTCTCCCTCCCGCGAGAACTCGGCGAACCGGGAAAAATCGGTTACCCTGGAAGGCTCATGAATCGCTCGCTTGCAACCTCGAAACGGACGCGCTCTTGCCGCGGCACCCTCGGCGCTCTCGTGCTGATCGCCTTGATCGGCTGCGAGAGCAAGGACAGCATCGTCGACCCCGAACCGGCGGCGCCGCTGTTGCCGGCCCACGTCACCGTCGTGGACGGTCACGTCCGCTGGAGCACCGACATCGAGTCGCGGGGGAGCGTGCGTTACGGCTTCACCAGCGCCGACCTCGACCACGTGGCCTACCCAGTGGCTGCAGGCCGGCGCGACCGGGCGTTGCTCCGGGAGCACGAAGTGCCCTTGCTCGATCTCAGAGCCGGACGGCGCGTTTACCTGCAGACGGTGGACGAAGCTCCCGGGGGACCGGTGTCGCACTCGGACCTCGGTTCCTTCGAACCGGGAAGCCTGCCCGTCCCCGCGCTGCTCACCGCGACGATGATCCACATCGGCTTCGGCGACAGTCACCTGATCACGCTCCCTAACGGCCGGCGCGTGCTCATCGATGCGGGCGAGCGCGGCGCTGCCGGCGCCGTGGCGCAGTATCTGGACAGCCACGGCGTGACCACCCTGGACGCGGTGCTGTCGACCCACGTGCACATCGACCACCTGGGTGGGTTGGTGGGCGCCTTCGGCGACTTCGGGGACGGCATCCTCTCCCGGCGCCCCGCGGTCTTCCTCGATTCGCCGGAGAAATCGTGGTCGCGCGATGCCTACAGTGAAGCCATGGCCACGCTGGCGCAGGCGGGCGTGCGCCGCGCCGTCTTGAGCCGCGGCCAGACCTCGGCGACCCAACCAGAGCTGGCGTGGGACGAGCGGGTGCTGGTCACCGTCCTCTCCAGCGGCAGGCTGCCCAGTTACGTTCCGGACCGGGCGCGGGAGAACGACGACATCAACAACGATTCCATTGTTCTCAAGTGGAGCTACGGCGAGGTCGACTTCATCATCGGCGGCGACGCCGAGGCCGCCGCCGAGGCGAGCATGCAGCAGGCCTTCCCGCTCGCGACCCTCGAGGTGGAGTACTACAAGGCGCATCATCACGGACTGCCCGACGCCTCCACGCCCGGCTGGCTCGCGGTACTCAAGCCCCGCGTCGGCTTCATCCCGAATACGCAGCTGGTCTGGAGCGGCAACCTGGCGGACGCCCTCGCGCGCACGAGCAGTGGCCTGCAGGCTTTGGGCGCCGACGTCTACGTCATCGACGAGGCACCGAGCCTCGGGCGCTCCCGGAGCAGCGGCGTACAGTACAACGTCAGCTTCGTCACCGACGGCGTGAGCTACGAGGTGCGCCTCGAACGGGCCACGCAATCGGTGCCGCTGAAGCCGGCAGCACCCTGCATCCACGACGATCCGGATCTGCAGGCTCTCTTCGGCGCCACGGCGCCCGCCTCGGAGGTGCTTCCATGAGACGCGGCGCTTCGCCGCACCGGGTGGCGGCTGTCGCCGCCGCGATCCTCGCTGCGACCGGGAGCGACAGCGCCCCCGTTCTCTCCCTGTCCCAAGCCAACGCTGCTGCCGAAACGCCGGGAGGTACCTTGGATCGATTGGCCACCGCCTTCTGGGAGGCGCACCTGCGGTCGGAGCCGCTGGAGGCGACGGCTCTCGGCGACCGGCGCTTCGATCATCTCCTCCCCGACGTCACCCCCGAGGGCCGGGCGCGGGTGACTGCAGAGCTCCAGCAGATGCGCGAGGCCGTGGTGGGTCTCGATCTGGGCCTTCTGGACCCGGAGCAGCGCGTCACCGCCTCGATGCTGCTCGAGGTCATCGAAGGCAAGCTGGCGACACTGGAGTGCGATTTCCAGGACTGGGTGGTGGATCCGCTGGACGGGCCCCAGGTCGCTTTCCAGAACCTCCCGGCCATGCAGAGCATCTCGACGCCGGCGCAGGGCCGGGCGATGGTGCAACGCTGGCGCGCCATGGGTCCCTTCATGGATGCGCACGTCGCCAACCTGAGAACCGGCCTCGCCCAGGGCAGGGTGGCGACGCGGCAGCAGGTGGAGCGCGTCCTGGATCAGCTCGACGAGGTCGAGGCCAAGGATCTGCAGAGCTGGGCGCTGCTCTCGCCCCTCGCCACCGCGCACAGCGGCTGGCCGGCGGCAGCGCAGCGCGGCTTCGCCGACAGCCTCCAGGCCGCGGTGCGCGACGTGGTGCGGCCGGCGTTCCGGCGCTATCGCGATTTCCTCCGCGCCGAGGTTCTGCCGCGCGCCCGCCCGGCGGGGCAAGTGGGGCTCAAGAACCTTCCGGGCGGCGAGGACTGCTACCGGGCGATGGTGCGCAAGCACACCTCCCTCGCCCTCAAGCCGGATGAGATCCACAATTTCGGCCGTTCCGAAGTGGAGCGGATCATGGCGGAGATGCGCGTCCTGGGCCAGCGCGTCTTCGACACCTCCGATCAAGCCGAGATCCTGACGCGCCTGCGCCGCGACGCGAAGCTGCACTTCGCCACCCGTGACGAAGTGGAGGCGAAGGCGCGCGACACTCTGGCGCGGGCCCAGGCGGCGGTGCCCCGGTACTTCGGTATCCTGCCGCAGGCGCGCTGCGAGGTGGTGCGCATGGAGGCGCACGAGGAGAAACACTCCACCATCGCCTACTATCGGCAGCCGGCGATGGACGGCTCACGGCCGGGCCAGTACTACATCAATACGTCGGCCCCGGAAACGCGCCCGCGCTACGAGGCCGAAGCGCTCGCCTTCCACGAGTCCGTCCCCGGGCACCACCTGCAGATCGCCATCGCCCAGGAATTGAAGGGAGTGCCGGAGTTCCGCAAGCACATGGGATCGACGGCCTTCGTCGAGGGTTGGGGCCTGTACACGGAGCAGCTCTGCGACGAGCTGGGTCTGTACAGCAGCGATCTCGACCGGATGGGCAAGCTGAGCTTCGAAGCCTGGCGGGCCTGTCGGCTGGTGGTGGACACGGGCATGCACGCCTACGGCTGGACCCGGCAGCAAGCGATCGACTACATGGTGGCCAACTCGGCGCTGGCGGAGAACAACATCGAAAACGAGGTGGACCGGTACATCACCTGGCCCGGTCAGGCGCTGGCCTACAAGATGGGCCAGGCGGAGATCCTGTCGCTGCGCGAGGAGGCCAAGAAGAGGCGCGGCGCGGCCTTCGACCTGCGAGAGTTCCACGATGTCGTGCTGCGTCACGGCGCGGTGACGCTCTCCACCTTGCGCGACATCGTTCTCGAACATTACGCCGGTTCGGGGCAGTGAAACCGTAGGCGCCGATCACGAGCACGACGCGCGCTCTGGGCCATGGCAGCGAACGGACCGATCATGCCTTGCATCTCGAGATTGCAGCGTCTTCTCATTCTAGGGTTCCTCGCCGCCTCCGTCCTTCCGATCCAGGGCACCGCCTTGACCCTCGTCCTGGAACCGAAGCGTGACAACACCTTGTACGAGAGCCCGACGGGAAGCATCAGCAACGGCGCCGGCCAGTTCTTCTTCGCCGGCAGGACGCTCGCCGGCGCCAGGCGCCGGGGAGTCCTGGCCTTCGATCTTTCCTCCATCCCGCCGGGGACGGCGGTAGACAGCGTCGCCGTCGTCCTCTCCATGTCCCGCGCCCAACCGGGAACGCATCAGGTCGGCTTGCACCGCCTGCTGGCCGACTGGGGGGAAGGCACCTCGGACGCTCCGATGGAAGAGGGAGGAGGGACGGCCAGCACACCGGGGGATGCCACCTGGATCCATCGTTTCTTCGACACCACATTGTGGACGAATGCAGGCGGCGACTTCGTGCCGACGGCGAGTGCGAGCCTCGGCATCGGCAGCACCGGCTTCTTCACCTGGTCCTCCCCGGCGTTGCGCGCCGATGTGCAGCAATGGGTGGATACGCCGGCGAGCAACTTCGGTTGGCTCGTCCACGGCGACGAGAGCGGTGGCGAGACCGCCAAGCGCTTCGACAGCAAAGATCACCCGGATCCCGCCGTGCACCCGCGGCTGCTTCTCTACCTCCAACCTGCCACGGACACGGCAGGCGACGCTCTCGTCTTCCGCCTCCACCCGGGGCGCCCGAACCCCTTCCGGTTTTCGACGACGATCGCCTACGACTTGCCTGGCCCGGGGAACGTGGCCTTGCATCTCCTCGACGCGCGGGGCAGGAGCCTGCGTACGTTCGCCACCGAGCCCGGTCCGGGACGCCACTTCCTCGCTTGGGACGGGCGCGATCGCACCGGCCGCCCGCTGCCCTCGGGCCACTACTTCCTCGTCCTCGAACGCGGTGGCGAACGGCAGGTGCAACGGCTCACCTTGAGCCGCTGAGGGTGCGCGCCCGAAGCAGCGTGTGCACGGCCGGCCGGAGGGAGCTCACCCATGCCCGGGGCGCTCGTGGTCGCGGGCTCAGGAAGCCAGGCTCATTCCCATTCGACTTCCAGCGAACGCGGTGCGTCGGCGAGGAAGAGCCTGAGCTTGCAGCGGTTTTCCTCGTAGTCCTTGGTGACCAGGACTCCGTCTCGCTCCACGAGGCGGTCGCCGGCGAAGTTCTTTCGGACTGCAGCGGGAACCGTCACCTGCACACCGATTTTCGGCGACAGCCGCAAGTGCAGCCGCGACGCGACGCCTTCGAAGAAAACCTCCAGCAGGCCGTCGAAGGGTTTGCCGGTGACATCGAAGTCCACCTCCGCGAGGGGGCACTGCACCGAGACCACCTTGGGTAGACCATTGAGGAGCTCGCGCACCTCGAGGCTGCCGCCGTCGGCCACGAGCTGGCAGCGCTCCAGGGGCACCAGGTTGCGGCGGTGGAATTCCATCTTCAACGCCGCATCGACGCCGATCAGGAGCACCTCCTGGGTGGGGAGATCGCTGAAATCGAAGCTCCCCGCACCGCGTTCGCAGCGCAGGAGGTACTTCGTCGGTGCTGGCGGCGAGAGCAGCAGCTGCCAGCGATGCGCTTCGGGCATCTCCCCGGTGGTGGCGGCGGGCAGCGGTTCTTCGTCGGCGAAGCTGGAATCCGGTGTCGCGGGCAGGTCGAGAAGCACCTGGTCGCGGATGCTGAGGGTCGCGCGCTGGCCGGGACTGAGCTCCACTCGGGGGAAGACGTCTTCCGGATGCGTCGTCAGCTCCAGGAGCTGTTGCGGATTGCCGGCGTAGAGGGTGACGGTGTCCCGCAGGCTGTGCAGCTCGACGGTGAGGGACTGCAGTGTCTTGTACGGAATGACGTACGGCGCCGCGACGCTCCCGGGCACCAGGAAGGCGGTGGCGAGAAGAAGCATCGAGCCGGCGCTCCCGAGAGTTGCTGACCGCGGCATCGCGCCCGCCATCATTCCTCCCGGAAGGCGCGGGAGCGCTGCCCGCGGCCCCTGAAGATCCACCCGAGCACCATTCCCGCCACGAAGCCGCCGATGTGCGCCCACCAGGCGACGCCGGCGCCGGCGCCTTCCCCGAGCCCGAGGCTCAAGGTGCCGCTGAAGACCTGCAGCACGAACCACATGCCCAGCACGATCAGCGCCGGCAGCTCCGCGACACGGATGAAGATGCCGAGCGGGATCAGGGTCAGGACGCGGGCCTTGGGGAACATGACGAGGTAGGCGCCGAGGACCCCGGCGATGGCGCCGCTCGCACCGATGGAAGGCACGATCGAGGCGCGATTCGTGAAGGCGTGCGAAATCGTCGCGAACCAGCCGCAAAAGAGATAGAAGGCCAAGTAACCCAGGCGGCCCAGACGATCCTCGACATTGTCCCCGAAGATCCACAGGTAGAGCATGTTGCCCAGCAGGTGTCCCCAGCCGCCATGCAGGAACATGGAGACGAGGACGGAACGTCCATCCCCCACCCAGTTCCCAGGGGCGAAGTACTGGTGCGGAACGAAGGCAGTGCTCATGAGCCAGCCCTCGAGCCGCGGGCCGAGCTGCATTTCGTAGAGGAAGACCAGCACGTTCACGGCGATGAGCATCACCGTGACCACGGGGAAGTGGCGCCGCGCCTGGATGTCGCGCAGCGGCAGGACCATGGAACGCCTCCGTTGCCGCGGCGCAGCGGCGGCTGCCCGCCGCGAGCGAGCCTCGCGCCGTGGCTCGCGATCAGCCCGCGCCACGCATTCTACGCTGATCCTTGCGGCGTCACCATGTGATAGGATGCGTCCACCGGGTCACACACGGGGCAGGTGTTCCATGCGGATCGCGGTTCCCACGACGCTGTGCCTCCTTCTCGCGCTCGCCCACGCCAGCGACGCCGCCGACCGGCCGCTCGGCCGCGACTTCACCATGCGCTCTCCCACCATCGCCACGCACGGGATGGTGGCGAGCGAGCACCCGCTGGCGAGCCGCATCGGCGTCGAGATCCTCGAGGCCGGCGGCAGCGCGGTGGATGCAGCCATCGCGGTCAATGCCGCGCTCGGCTTCATGGAGCCCACCTCCTGCGGCGTCGGCGGCGATCTCTTCGCCATCGTCTGGGACGCGAAAACCCAGCGCCTCTACGGACTGAATGGCAGCGGCCGCGCCGGCAGCCGTCTGCCTCTGGAGGATCTGCGTCGCAACGGCGAGCGCATGCCCCAGATGGGCGGGGTGCCGGTCACGGTGCCGGGCGCGGTGGATGCCTGGTTCACCTTGCAGGCGCGCTTCGGCAAGCTTTCCATGCGCAAGCTGCTGGAACCGGCCAGCCGTTATGCCCGCGAGGGTTGCCCGGTGCCGCCGGTGATCGCCTACTACTGGAGTCGGGCGCCGCAGCGCTTCGCCGAGTATCCCGAGTTCCTCGCCACCTACTGCCCCGGCGGCAAGGCGCCCCGCGCCGGCGACGTCTTCCGCAATCCCAATCTCGCCGCCACCTACGACCGCATCGCCAAGGGCGGGCGGGATGCTTTCTACCGCGGCGACCTGGCGCAAAGCATCGTCGCCGCGGTGCAGCGCGCCGGCGGCGCTTTGACCAAGGAGGACATGGAAGCGCACACCTCCACCTGGGTGGAACCGCTCTCCACCACCTACCGGGGCTACCAGGTCTGGGAGCTGCCGCCGAACACCCAAGGCATCGCGGCGCTGCAGATGCTGAACATGCTCGAGGCCTACGATCTCGCCGCCATGGGGCACAACAGCACGGAGGCGCTGCACCTGATGGTGGAGGTGAAGAAGATCGTTTTCGAGGATCGCGCCCGCTACTACGCCGACCCGGAGTTCGCGGCCCTGCCGCTCGAGCGCCTCCTCTCCCGCGTTTATGCCCGGGAACGCCTGGCACTTTACGACCCGCAGCGGGCGAAACGAAGCATTCCGGCGGGAGATCTGCCGCTCCGCACCGGGGACACCACCTACCTCACGGTGGTGGACGCCGAACGTAACGCGGTCTCCCTCATTCAGAGCAACTACTCGGGCTTCGGTTCGGGCGTCGTCCCACCCGGCTCGGGCTTCTGCCTGCAGAATCGCGGCAATCTCTTCAGCCTGGACCCGGAGCATCCGAACGCCTATGCGCCGAAGAAGCGGCCGTTCCACACCATCGTCCCGGCCTTCGTGACCAAGGATGGCAAGCCGGTGTTCAGTTTCGGGGTCATGGGCGGCGACATGCAGCCGCAGGGACACGTGCAGGTGCTGTGCAACATCATCGACTTCGGTATGGACGTGCAGGAGGCCGGCGACGCGGCCCGCTTCTACCATACGGGCTCCAGCGAACCCACGGGGGAGCAGATGGACGATGGCGGCATCTTGCACCTCGAGTCGGGCGTGCCCCCGGAAGTGGTGCGCGATCTGGTGCTGAAGGGGCATCGGGTGGTGCAGAACGTGGGCGGCTTCGGGGGCTACCAGGGCATCTGGATCGACCACGAGCGGGGCGTGCTCCTCGGCGGCACGGAATCGCGCAAAGACGGCGTCGCCCTCGGCTATTAGGAGAAACGACGGTCGATGGAGGCGGCGAAGGTCGCGGCGCTGCGGCAAGAACATTACAACGCCACCGTCATCGGCCGGCGCCGCGTGCACGCAGAGCTCTTCGTGCTGCGCTTGCGTCCGGACGCGCCGCTGCCGGCGTACGAGGCCGGCCAGTGGTTGCAGGCCGGGCTCGGACTGTGGGAACCGCGCCTTCCTGACTGTCCGGCGGAGTCGCTGGCGAACCCGGAGTCCATGCTACAGCGCACCTACTCGCTCTCCTGCGCCATCATGGCGGAAGATGCGGAACGGCTGCTGACGCCGGAGGAGCACGATTGGTACGAGTTGTACATCGGCTTCGACCGTGAGCGGGCCACGGACGAGAGCGGCGCGGCGCTGGCGGCGCGCTTCGCCCTTCTCGAGCCCGGGATGCGCGCCTGGGTGGGGCCCGAGCCGCGCGGCAACTACACCCTGTCGACGGTGCGCGCCGAGGACGACGTGCTCTTCCTCGCCACCGGCACGGGGGAGGCGCCGCACCAGCGCATGGTGTGGGAGCTCCTGCGTCGCGGCCACCGGGGGCGCATCGCCGCCGTGGTCACGGCGCGTCGCCGGGCGGACCTCGGCTACGGCGAGACTCACGAGCGCCTCATGCGCCGCTTCCCGCCCTATCGGTGGCTTGGGGTGCCGACGCGGGAGCCGGGTGTCGGCGGCGGCCGCCTGCAAGCGCTGCTCGCGAGCGGTGCGCTGGAGGAACGCACGGGAATCCGCCTCGACCCGCGGCGCTGTCACGTGTTCCTGTGCGGCCATCCCGGCATGCTCGGGCGCTGGCGTCTCGTGGATGGGCGCAAGGTGTACCCCGAACCCCCGGGGATGATCGAGCTCCTGGAGCGCCGCGGCTACCGGGTGGATCCCCCCGAGGGGGTCCACGTTCACTTCGAACGGTGAAGAAATCTTCGGGCGGGGAGTGCTCCGCCCGCCCTGGAGGGATGCGCATGGACATGCCACGACGACGTCTCGGGAGCACCGGCATCGAAGTGAGCCGGCTCTGCCTCGGCACCATGACCTTCGGCAGCCAGTGGCCGTTCATCGCCATCACCCGGCAACAAGAGGCCAACGACCTCGTCGACCGCTGCCTGGAGGCGGGCATCGATTTCTTCGACACCGCCGACGTCTACAGCAACGGCGAGTCCGAGGAGATCCTGGGCAAGGCGCTCGGGAAACGCCGCCAGCAGGTGATCCTGGCCACGAAGGTCATGCAGCGCATGTCCGAGGCCCCGAACGATGCCGGTCTCTCCCGGCACCACATCCTGAACGGCGTGGACGCGAGCCTCCGCCGTCTCGGCACGGACACGATCGATCTCTACCAGGTGCACTGCTGGGACGCGCGGACACCGATCGAAGAGACGCTGCGCGCCCTCGACGACTGCGTCCGCTGGGGCAAGGTACGCTACCTCGGCGCCTCCAACTTCGCGGCCTGGCAGTTGATGCAAGCCCTTGCGGTGTCCGAGCGGGCCGGCCTGGCGCGCTTCGTCACCTTGCAACCTTTGTATAACGCGGTGATGCGTGACGCCGAGCTCGAGCTCCTGCCCCTCTGCAAGGACCAGGGTCTCGGGGTCCTGCCCTGGAGCCCGCTGGCCGGCGGTTTCTTGAGCGGCAAGTACCGGCGCGGTGCCTCGCCGCCTCAGGGAACGCGGCGGGCGGTGGAAAAGCAGTTCCTCCAGTTCGACGAAGAGCGGGGCCTCGACGTCGTCGAGGTGCTGGCGGCGATCGCCACCGCGCACGAAGGCACGGTGGCGCAGGCGGCGC
Organism: Candidatus Krumholzibacteriia bacterium; assembly: GCA_035649275.1. Classification (NCBI taxonomy): domain Bacteria; phylum Candidatus Krumholzibacteriota; class Candidatus Krumholzibacteriia; species Candidatus Krumholzibacteriia bacterium. The sequence goes on along the minus strand of DASRJW010000010.1, from coordinate 26,041 downwards.
TGAACTGGCTCCTCGCCAAGGAGCCGGTGACCTCGGTCATCATCGGTGCCCGCGATCGGCGGCAGCTGGAGGACAACCTGGAGGCGGTGCGCTGGCAGCTCTCTCCTGCCGAGGTGGCCCGACTCGACGCCCTGATGCCGCCGCCGCGGCTCTATCCGCAGTGGTTCCTCTCCATGTTCGACCCGGAGGCTTGAGCCACGAAGTTCCGCCGCCTGCCTCCCCGCGCGCTTCCACCCGCGCCTCGACCCTGATCGAGCACCCCGGGCTCGGCAAACTGCCCGCTGCGCCGCTCCTCGAACGGGCCCGTGACAGCGCATTGGCTCCAGACCTGCCGGCACGCCGGTTGCCGACCACAGCATGGACTCGTGCGGACGTTCCGCACCGGCCGCGGCGCCCGGCGCTCGGGCCCTTCTCGAGCGAGCCGCCGGGCACGCCGCCTTCGCCGGAGGTCTTGGATGTCCCCGTTGATGCCGCCGGAGCCGGAACAGCCTCACGCCGTGGACGAGATCCCGTTGGCGGACTCCGGGGAAGCGTCCGGTGCAGAGAGCGGTCTCGCGCGCCTGGATGCAGTCCTCGGCCGCAGCGCCGCGCCGAGCCGGATCCCGAGCGGCCTCCTCCTGGCGCTGGCGTATGCGCTCGGGCCCTTCGCACCCATCGTGCTGCGTCAAGGCAGCCGGAATCTCCCCTGGGCCCTCCTCGCCGCGCTGTCGTTCTTCACCTGGGCCGGCATGCTGTGGCGCTGGCACGATCTGGAGATGGCGCTGGAAACCGGCGCCGTGGCCCTCGTGCCTTGGATGATCGGTCTCCTGGCGGCGGCGGGTTCCTGGGTGATGGCGTGGTCCCGAGCCCTCTGGCTCGCCGCGAGCGATTCACGCTTCGTTCCGGCGCGGTTGCCGCAATGGGTGCGCGAGCCGCGGCGCTGCATGCTCCTCGGCTTCGTGCTCCCCGGCTTCGGTCATGTCGTCTCCGGACACCCGCGCCGTGCCGCTCTCGTCGCCTGGAGCTCCAGCTTCGTCATCGTTCCCTGGCTCTTGCTCTGGCAAGGCTCGTGGATCTGGCGCTGCAATGCCAACGCCGGCGACGACGCTGTCCCGGGGATTGCGCTCGAGGTCTTGTTCCTCCTCGCCGCGGCGTTCGCCGCCTGCGGCACACTCATTGGGATCGCTGGCAGCCTGGACGGAGCGCGCTTGCAGGCGCTGCGCGCCGGGCAGCGGACCGGCCTGCACGGCGACAGGGTGGCGCTCGCTCTTCTCGTCACCGTCGTCCTGGCGCTCCTCCTGTTGCGGCCGGTGCGCCTGGCGGCGGATCTGGACCGCTTCGCCGCGCCGTTGCAACACGACGGCTATCGATTGGTGCCCTTGTGCCTGGAGCTCGGCGCCATGGGACTCGACCGGGCCGACCCGAGCTATCCCATGGTGTGCGCGGAGCTCTTCGACACGCTGGGGAAGCACGAGCGCGCCGCCGCTTTGCGCAACGACCTGCGCCGGCGTTGGGAGAGCTACGCCGAGCATCTCCTGCGGGAAGAAGTGCGGATCGGTGGCGTCCTCTACCCGCCGCTCATCACGATCACCGGAGAAACAGAGCCACTGCCGCCCTTCCTCGCCGACTCCACCATGTCGGCACGGACGATGAGGGATTCCACGGCAGCAGTGTCCGCTCCCAAGGATTCGCTGGCCTCCGCCCTCGCGCCGGGCGACAGTGCCTCCGCCGCCCGAGGTGCTGCGGAGGCGAGAGCAGCGAAAGCAACCTCGCCGGCGCCGACTGGCGCACTGCCCGTGTCAAGCACTACCGCAGAGACCGCGCCGGCCTCTGCCATTGTGACAGGGCAGTCAGCAGTGTCCTCCACGACGACGGACTCGCCTTCACCAGCGTCTTCCACGCCCGAAGGCGCACCGGGTCCGGCGAATCCGTCCTCATCGTCCGCTGCAGTGGCGCCGAATTCCGAAGCACCATTGCCGGCGCCCGCAGGGATGGATTCGACACGTGAGGACACTGCCCCGCGCGCGCCCAGGCCGCGCAAGTTGAGCGGCGCTCCACCGCCTCAGAAGGGCAAGGCTCCGAGCGCCCATCGCGCCAGTGCCAATCGCGGCTAGTGGTGCCGCTCGCCGCCCTGTTCACTCAGGCTGAAACGCGCCTCCTGCTTGGACTTGCGTGGCATGGCTCTTGCCGTTCCGGGTCCGGGCCGGGCCAGGATGTGCCCGAGGACGCCCGTAGGCAGCGCAAGGAGGCGAATTCTGTCCAAAGCGACGCAGGAACCTTCGCGCATTCTCGTCGTCGACGACGAAGAGAACCTCCGGAACATCCTCGAGTTCCAGCTGCGAGCGGAAGGCTTCGCCGTGCGCGGCCTCGGGCGCGGCGACGAGACCTTGGCCACGACGCTGCAATGGAAGCCCGACCTGGTGCTCCTCGACCTCATGATGCCCGGTATGGACGGCTTCAGCGTCTGCCGTGCGCTCCGGGGCAACGAGAGCACGCAAGGGCTACCCGTCATCGTCGTCACCGCCCGTGGCGATGCCGCCACGCGCTTGCAGGCCCTGGTGGCTGGAGCCCACGAGTTCGTGGTGAAGCCCTATGCCTGGGACGAGCTCCTCGGACGCATCCGCAAGGCCATCGAACTTTCCCGGCGACACCATGGCGCGCCCAGCTTCGTTGGTCTCCCGGGCTCGGCGGCCACGGAAGCCCAGATCGCTCGCTTGCACCACGGCACCGAGGACTTCGCCTTCCTGAGCCTGGACGTCGACCACTTCCGCCGCTTCAACGAGAAGTTCGGCTACGAAAAGGGCGACGAGGTAGTGCGGCTCCTGGCGCGCCTCATCACGGAGGCCACGGAGAGCCTCGAGGCGTCGGTCAAGTTCGTCGCCCACCTGGGCGGCGACGAGTTCGTGATCCTGGTGAGCCCCGAGGTAGCGCGCCCGCTCGCCGATGACCTCATCACTCGCTTCGACAAGGAGTCGCGGCGGTTCTTCGCCAAGCGCGACTTGGACCACGGCCACTACGAAACGGTCGCACGCCACGGGCGGCGGGAAATGGTCCCGTTGTTGGCCCTCACCGTGGCCTTGGTGGATCACGTGAAACAGCGCGACTTGCAACCGCGCAAGCTCACCGACCTGGCCGCCGAGCTGCGGGCGGTCGGCAAGGCGCGCTTGGGCAGCATCGTCGTCTGTGAACGCCGCGAGCGCGCGGCACACTGAGCCTTCGGCAGTCGAATCCCCTAGGACCCCGAGACCTCTGGAAGGCCTATGCAGAAGCGCATCCTGATCGTGGACGACGAAGAGCCCCTGGCGACGATCCTCACCTACGCGCTCCGCAACGAGGGCTACCAGGTGGACTGGGTCAACGACGGGATGAAGGCGCTGAGCTATCTCGGCGTCAATCGGCCCGACCTCATTGTCATGGACATCATGATGCCCAATCTGAATGGGCTGGAGACCATGCGCATCACCCGCCAGAACGAGCTCATGGAGGGGGTGGCGATCCTGGCGCTGTCGGCGAAGCGGCTGACGGAGCGCGAGACCCGCGAGCTCGAGAATCTGTGCGACGCCTACATCCCCAAACCGTTCGGCGTCGAGACCTTCCTCGGCACGGTCTCCCAACTGCTGCATTCCACGGTGTGATCCGTACCTCCAGACCCTGCGGCTCCGGGCGCAGCGCCCCGGGCGGGGGGGGAGATTCGTTCGGAGCCGGGCTGGTCTCGGATTTGCTCTCGTCCGCTGCGGACCCGAGCGATCACGGATGCGTAGCACCCACGCCGGACTCGAGCGGCGCACGACACGGAGAGTCGCAGGATGTACCAGGCCAAGATCCTCGTGGTGGACGATGAGGTCTACATTCTCCACATCCTCGATTTCATCCTCGGCGCGGAGAACTACGACGTCGTCACCGCTACCAACGGGGAGCAGGCGCTGCAGAAGGTGCGGGAGGAAAAACCGGACCTCGTCATCCTCGACATCATGATGCCCAAGCTCGACGGCTACGAGACCTGCCGCATGATCAAGAAAGATCCCGCCACCAAGAACATCCCCGTCATCCTCCTCACCGCGAAGGGCCGCGAGGTCGATCAGAAGCTCGGCCGCGAAGTCGGCGCCAACGACTACATGACCAAACCCTTCAGCCCCAGCAAGCTCATCGAACGCGTGCAGGCCATCCTCGGCGTCCGGCGCTGAGCCCGCACGGGCACGGCCCCCGCGGTCGCGCGCCGCGCACCGGGACGACCAGCAATTGACAGCCGCTTCTCCTCTTGCTTGAATCGACGCCGATTCCTCCCCGGTGGGTTCCTCCTGTTCCGGTCCCGTGAGGCAAAGGCGCGCCATGTCCCGGCTGGTCCAAGTCGCGGTACCGCTGCCGCTGCAGGACAGCTTCGTCTACACCGTGCCGGAAGCACTGCAAGAGCGACTCGCCCTCGGCGCCCGCGTCAAGGTGCCCTTCGGGCGGCGGCACCTGGTGGGCTACGCGGTGCATTTTCCCGCGAGCACCGACGTGGCCACGGTGAAGGCCATCGAGGCGGTTCTCGACGAGCCGCCGCTCTTGAGCCCGGTGCTCATGGAGCTCGGCGCTTGGATCGCCGGTTACTACGCCTGCACGCTCGGCGAAGCGCTGCGCGCTCTGCTTCCGGCGGCAGCGAAACGCCAGCGCGGCGCGCCGCGCGGCCGCAAGGCGGAGCTCTCCCACGGCGTCGCGCTCCTCGAGCAGGCACCGCCGGTGGCGCTCAACCCGTGGCAGGAGCGCGTCCTCGCTCCGGTGCTGGAGAGGCTCGGTGCCGGCGGCTACGCCTCCTTCCTGCTGCACGGCGTCACCGGCAGCGGCAAAACCGAGGTGTACCTGCACGCGGTGCGTGCCGCGCTCGAACGCGGGCGCGCCGCCATCATCCTCATCCCGGAGATCGCGCTCACGCCGCAGACAGCGGACCGTTTCCGCGCCCGCCTGGGAGCGGAGCTCGGGATCCTGCACAGCGGCATGACCATGGCGGAGCGGCATGATGTTCTGACCGCGGCCGTGCGCGGCGAGATCCAGGTCGTCCTCGGGGCGCGGAGCGCCGTCTTCGCGCCGGTGCGCGACCTCGGTCTCATCGTCGTCGACGAAGAGCACGAACCTTCGTACAAGCAGAACGAAAAACCGCGCTATCACGCCCGGGCGGTGGCCCTCGTCCGCGGCCGCCTCGAGAGCGCCGTGGTGCTGCTCGGCTCGGCGACGCCGAGCCTGGAGAGCTACCAGAATGCCGCGACGGGGAAGCACGTCCTGCTGCGGATCCCCGAGCGCGTCGACCAGCGGCCCCTCGCGGCGGTGCACGTCGTCGACATGCGGAGCGAAGAGAATCGCCGGGCGGTGCTGGCCCCGGTGCTGCTCGATGCTCTGGCAGCGCGTCTCGAGCGCGGCGAGCAGAGCATCCTGCTCCTCAACCGCCGCGGCCACTCCAACTACGTGCAGTGCTTCGGTTGCGGCGAGCTGGTGCGCTGTCCCTACTGCGACATCACCCTCACCTACCACGCGGTGGGGAACGCGCTCCGCTGCCACTACTGCAGCCACACCCGCAGGGTGCCCCGGCAGTGCCCGCACTGCGCCAACCCTTGCCAGGTCTTCCGCGGCGTAGGGACGCAACGTCTCGAGCAGGACTTGGCCGGCCTCTTCCCCGCGGCCCGTCTGCGTCGGATGGATCATGACACCACCACCCGGCGCGGCGCGCATCGCAGCATCCTCGAGGACTTCGCCCGCGGCGAGGTGGACATCCTGCTCGGCACGCAAATGGTGGCCAAGGGGCACGACTTCCCGGGGGTGACGCTCGTCGGCGTCATCCAAGCGGACGGCGGTTTGTCGCTTCCCGATTTCCGCGCCGCCGAGCGCACCTTCCAGCTCCTCGCCCAGGTGGCGGGCCGGGCCGGCCGGGGGAAACGGCCGGGGGACGTGTACATCCAGACCCTGACCCCGGAGCACTACGCCATCCGCCTGGCCGCGGCGCAGGACTACGAGGGCTTCTTTGCCCGCGAGTCCGCATTGCGCCAGGGGCTCGGCTACCCGCCCTTCGCCCGGCTGCTGGGAATCACCGGGCAGGGGCCGGAACGCACGCGGCTGGTGCAGGCCATGGAGCGCCTGGCGGAAACACTCCGACCCGGAGCACCGGTGGGAAGGGCAGCAGCCGCGGCGGCGGCGTCAGGAGAGGAAACTGGGGGGAGGCGGACAGGAACCACGGCTTCGTCGGCGAAGGTCGAGACCGGGACCTCGGATTCCCCCGCACGGACGGGCCATCAACCCGGGGCGCACCTCGGGACGCTCCAGGTGCTCGGGCCGGCAGCGAGCGCGATCCCACGCTTGCGAGGGCGGTATCGTGAACAGATCCTGATCAAGGGCACGCTCGGTCAGGCCGAGAAGTCCCGGCTCCTCGAGCAGGTGGCAGAGAGTTCCCGAGGCATGCCTGGGGTCGAGTTCCAGGTCGACGTCGACCCGGTGAACATGCTCTGAACCGTAGGGACTTGCCGACCCGCGGGCGACCGACCGGACCGGCGCAGGCGATGGTGCCGCCAGGCTTGGAGGTGCGGCTGGAAGGAGGGCCGGGATGACCCGGACAGGGCAACGACAGAGACCACAGCCGCTTGCGTGTCTTGACACGGCCCCGGCAGGTTCTTAAATATAGGCGGCCACGAAGGTCGAGCTAGGCGCCCTGAGGCCCGCGCCGCGGGCCGTGGCCACGCAGCCTAGCGCACCGGCCTGGAAGGTCCATCCGACGCCTCGCACGGTCGCGTTCCCAGTCCCGAAGTCCCACACGAGCGTGCAGGCGACAGGCTGCTGTCCGCTTCGGTCACAAATGCAAGGGCGTCCCGCTCGAGGAGGCTAGAACGAGCATGCGTCGATACACGATGGCAGTCGTCGCCGCACTGGCCGTGGGGTATTTGGGCTGTGCGTCGAAGGAAAAGACGGGCATGAAGATCTACGTGCAGCAGAAGCTGTACGACAAAGCGATCCTGCAGGGCACCCAGGCCCTGGCCCAGAACCCGAACGACGGCGACACGCACTACTTCATGGGGGCGGCCTACTACGGCAAGGACAACGACGTCGCCACCGACGCGACAGGGTACGCCGACTCCTCCGCCGCATGGCTCGGCATGGCCTACGACCACTTCACCAAGGCCAAGCAGCTCGCCGAGGTCAGCTGGGGCGCCTCGTCGGACGAGAACATCGTCTCCATGTTCGGCCGGCACTTCAACCGCGGCGTCATCGCCCAGCGTAACAACGACCACCCCACCGCGGCCACCGAGTTCAAACTGGCCACCATCGCCGACCCGGAGAACTACCAGGGCTACTACCAGCATGCCCAGGCGCTCCTGGATCAGGCCAATGCCGCCAAGAAGGCGGGCAACGAAGCCGAGTTCACCAGCCTCACCGAAGTGGTGGTGAAGGACCTCGACCGGGTGCTCGAGCTCGATCCGAAGGAGAAGGAAGTCATCGTCACCGTGCACCAGGCGAAGGGCGAGGTGCTGTACCGGCGCGGCGATGTGGCCGGGGCCCAGGAGTCGTACAAGAAGGCGATCTCGCTCAGTCCGGAAAACCACCAGCTCATCCTGACCGTGGCGGATCGTTTCTATAACGCCCAGGACTGGGACAACGCCGCGAAGTACTATCAGGACGCCCTGAGCCTCAAGGAGCGACTCAACGTCATCGACGAGAAGGATGTCGCCAACTACTCCGCTCTGGGGAACGCGCTGTCGCAGCTGAAACGGAAGAACGACGCCATCCTCAACTACGAGAAGGTCCTGAAGCTCAAGCCCGATGACCAGCCGACCATGTTCAACCTCATGGTCACCACCTATCAGGTCGGCGACGAGGCGGAAAAAGGCGGTGACATGCCGACGGCGAAGCAGCACTATGCGAAGGCCATCCAGATCGCCGACCAGCTGATCGGTCTCGACGCCAAGCGGCCGGAATACTGGCAGGTGCGGGGATTGTGCAAGCGTGGTGTCGGGGATTTTGCCGGGGCGGCACGCGATCTCAAGGAGTACCAGGACCTCAAGGGCGGGCGCTGAGCTGGACCATGGAAGGCTGCGCCGGAGGGGCGGATGGTCCCGGCGTGGCATGGGGTTTGCAGTTTTATGGGGTTTGTAGTTTTACGGAATCTCCCGGCTCCAGAGGTCCCGCCTCGGTCTCGTTGTTCGGGGTCGAGGAGACCCTTGACAAAGCGGCGAGCCGGGGGCTAGTGTCGGTACACGAAACCGCATCCGCTCCCGGCCATACCCTCCTCAGTCGCACGGTCCGTGCAAGCCTGCCGACGGGAATCGGTCGCTCAGTGGTCGAGTTCACCTTCGAGGTTTGCGGCAGGACCACTGCCAGAGGTTGACGCGGTTGGAGTTCAAGTACGGGCGGAAGGTGACCTACCGACCTGAGCCACGATCCCTTCAAACCCACGGGATGAAGCCAGTGCCTACCAGACCCACACGGCGCACGCACACCGGGCCATCGGCGATGGCCCCGACGGTGGAAGCAGCCGGCAATAACCATGAAGAGACCGATGTCATCAGCCGCGAGGCTGCCTCCCAGCAGCGGGGGCAGGGCATGGTGATGGACATCGCCGAGCTCAAGAACAAGAAGATCGACGACCTGCTGAAGCTCGCCACCGACCTGAAGTTGGTCAACACCAGCGGGCTGCGGAAGCAGGAGCTCATCTTCGAGATCCTCGAGGCCCAGACCAAGAAAAACGGGGTCATCTTCTCCGAGGGGGTCTTGCAGATCCTGCCGGAGGGCTACGGCTTCCTCCGTTCCCCGGACTACAACTATTTGCCCGGCCCCGACGACATTTACGTCTCGCCGTCGCAGATCAAGAAGTTCGACCTGCGCACCGGGGACACCGTCTCGGGCCAGATCCGTCCGCCCAAGGACACGGAGCGTTATTTCGCCCTGCTCCGGGTCGAAGCGGTGAACTACGAAAACCCCGAGGTGGCGAAGACCAAGACGCTCTTCGACAACCTGACGCCGCTCTACCCGGAAGAGCAGGTCAACATCGAGACCTTGGCCGACGAAATCTCCTGCCGCATCATCAACCTGCTGGCGCCGATCGGCAAAGGACAGCGTGGCTTGATCGTCTCGCCGCCCAAGGCCGGTAAGACGATCCTGCTGCAGAAGATCGCCAACGCCATCACCAGCAACCACCCGGAGATCGTGCTCATCGTGCTGCTCATCGACGAGCGCCCCGAGGAAGTCACCGACATGCAGCGTTCGGTGAAGGGTGAAGTGGTCAGCTCGACCTTCGACGAACCGGCCGAGCGCCACGTGCATGTCGCCGACATGGTCATCGAGAAGGCGAAGCGGCTGGTGGAGCACGGCAAGGACGTGGTCATCCTCCTCGACTCGATCACGCGCCTGGCCCGCGCCCACAACGCCGTGGTGCCCCACAGCGGCAAGATCCTCTCGGGCGGCGTCGACTCCAATGCCCTGCAGAAGCCCAAGCGCTTCTTCGGCGCGGCGCGCAACATCGAGAACGGCGGCAGCCTCACCATCATCGCCACCGCCCTCATCGAGACCGGCAGCCGCATGGACGAAGTGATCTTCGAGGAGTTCAAGGGCACCGGCAACATGGAGCTCGTCCTCGACCGCCGGCTGGCCGACCGCCGCGTCTTCCCGGCCATCGACATCAACAAGTCCGGGACGCGCAAGGAGGAGTTGCTGCTGCAGCCGCCGGTGCTGCACAAGGTGTGGATCCTCCGCAAGTTCCTCGACGAGAAGCCGTCGGTGGAGGCCATGGAGTTCCTCATCGACAAGCTGTCGAAGACCAGCAGCAACAAGAAGTTCCTGGAATCGATGAACACGCCCGGCTAGGCGCGAGCCTCCCTGGATCGGAGAAGCATGAAGAGCACAATCCACCCGGAGTACGTGAACGCGCGGATCGTCTGCGTTTGCGGCAACGTCATCGAGACCCGCTCGACGCAGGCGGAGATCCACGTGGAAATCTGCTCGAACTGTCACCCGTTCTTCACCGGCAAGCAGAAGCTGATGGACACGGCAGGGCGGGTCGAGCGCTTCCGCCAGAAGTACGCCAAGGCGAAGAAGCCCGCGGCGGCCGGCCCGGCCTAGGCGCGCCACGCTGGTGTGCGCCGGCGGCGCGCCTCCGCGCCGCGGCCCGGCGGACCGACCGGATGCCAGAGCAGGACCGTCCCCGACACCAAGACCCCCGGGAGCCCCGGTGCCCGAGCAGAACCTTCCCATTCCACGCTTCACCATCGGCGGCCAGGCGGTTCTGGAGGGCGTGATGATGCGCTCGCCCGCGGCCGTGGCCACGGCGGTACGCAAGTCCGACGGCAAGATCGAGGTGACGCACCGTCCTTTCCGCGGCGTCACCGCCCGCCTGCGCTTCCTCGACATTCCCATCCTGCGCGGCGCGGTGAACCTGGTGGAGACGCTCTACCTGGGGATGCAATCGCTCAGTTGGTCCGCCGAGCAAGCGATGGAAGAGGAAGAGAAGAAAGCGGCGGACGCGGGGGAGGGCAAGAGCTCGGGCAAGGCCAAGGGCTGGGCCCAGACCTTGACGCTGGCGCTCCCCGTCGTCGTGGCCCTGGTGGGCGGCATCGGTCTTTTCTTCTATGTGCCGCTCCTGCTCACGGAGTGGACCGGCGTGCGCGGCGGCATCGCCTTCAACCTGGTGGACGGCCTCTACCGGCTGCTCATCTTCCTCGCCTACATCTGGGGGATCTCGCTGTGGAAGGAGATGCGCCGTGTCTTCCAGTACCACGGGGCGGAGCACAAGTCGATCTTCGTCTTCGAAGGGGGACTGCCCCTCGTGCCCGAGTCCACCTTGCGCTTCACCACCTTCCATCCGCGCTGCGGCACGAGCTTCCTTCTCCTGGTGATGCTCACCAGCATCGTCGTCTTCAGCTTCCTCGGCCGGCCGGAGAACATGGGGGAGCGGCTGTTGCGCCTGGCTTGCGTGCCTCTCATCGGCGGCATCGCCTACGAGCTCATCAAGCTCTCGGGGCGGCCGCGCTGTCAGACTTGGATGCGGCCCATCATCCTGCCGGGCCTGTGGCTGCAGCGCATCACGACCAAGGAACCCACTCTGGATCAGGTGGAAGTGGCGATGGTGGCGGTGAAGGCATGCTTGGTCTACGAGGGCCTGAAGATCGAGTCGCCGGAGTGGGCGCTGCAGGCTGCCGCTGCCGGAGCCTGAACGCCGCCCCCTGCGGCAGACGGCAACGGCCATGATCACACCCGAGAAACTGCAGGGCATCATCGCGCGCTTCGAGTCGATCGAGCAGCAGCTCGGCGAGCCGGAAGTGCTGCGCGACCCGAAGCGGCTGCAAGAGCTGTCGCGGGAACACGCGCGCCTGCGCACCCTGGTCGAGGTGGCGCGCGAGTACGGCAAGGTCGTCGGCGAGCGCCAGCAGGCGCTGGAGATGCAGCAGACGAGCGACGACGCCGAGATGCGCCAGCTCGCACGGCAGGAAGCCGAGGCGCTGCGAGCGCGCGAAGTGGAGCTGCACGGGCAGCTCGAGGTGTTGCTGGTGCCGCCGGACCCGCTGGACGAGAAGAGCACGATCGTGGAGATCCGGGCCGGGACCGGCGGTGACGAAGCGGCACTCTTCGCCGCCGATCTGGCCCGCATGTACCAGCGCTTCGCCGAGCGCCGCGGCTGGAAGGTCGAGGTGCTGGCCTCGAACCCCACCGGGATCGGCGGCTTCAAGGAGATCATCTTCAACATCAGCGGCACCGGCTCCTACGGGCGGCTGCGCTTCGAGAGCGGTGTGCACCGGGTGCAGCGGGTGCCGGAGACCGAGGCCAGCGGTCGCATCCACACCTCCACGGCCACCGTGGCGGTGCTGCCGGAGATGGAAGCGGTGGAGGTGGAGCTCAACCCCGCGGAGCTGCAGATCGAGACCACCCGCGCCGGCGGTCCTGGCGGCCAGCACGTCAACACCTCCGATTCGGCGGTGCGCATCGTGCACTTGCCCACGGGGATCGAAGTGCGCTGCCAGGACGAACGCTCGCAGCTCAAGAATAGGGAAAAGGCCCTGAAGATCCTCAGGTCGCGGCTGTACGAAGCGCAGCGAGCCGAGCAGCAGGAGAAGCGCGCCGCCGAGCGCCGGGCACAGATCGGTACGGCGGAAAGGTCCGACAAGATCCGCACCTACAACTTCTCGCAGTCCCGGGTGACGGACCACCGCATCAACCTCTCTGTGCACAACCTGACCGAGATCCTGGACGGCGGGCTCGACGAGCTCGTGCAGGCCCTCATCACCGATTACCAGCGCACCTTGCTGGCCGCGCAGTGAGCCGGCCATGAGCGTGCAGACCTGGAAGATCCTCGACCTCTTGCGCAGCACGGCGCACTACTTCGAAACGCGCGGTGCCGGTGCGCCGCGGCTCGCAGCGGAGCGCCTGCTCGCCCACGTGCTGTCCTGCAAGCGCGTGGATCTCTACCTGGCCGGCGAGCGCGTGCTCAACGACGCCGAGCTGGATGGTTATCGCGGGCTCGTGCGCGCCCATGCGCGGGGCGAGCCGCTCCAGTACCTGGTGGGGGAGACGGAGTTCATGGGGCTCCCTCTCCGCACCGATCGCCGTGCCCTCATCCCGCGACCGGAGACGGAGATCCTGGTGGAAGCGGTGAGGCAGAGGTTCGCGAAGCGCCTGGCACCGCCGCGCTTTCTGGAGCTCGGCACGGGCTGCGGCGCCATCGCCGTGTCGCTCGCCGCGGCGCTGCCCCGCGCCGAGGTGTGGTGCACCGAGCTCCGCGCCGAAACGGCGGCGCTGGCCCGGGAGAACTGCCGGCGCCACGGCGTCGAAGCGCGCGTGCAGGTGGTGGTCACCGACGCCTTCGCGGCGCTGGCGCCGGAGCTGGAGGCGAGCTTCGATGCCCTGGTGTCGAACCCGCCTTACGTGCGCAGTGACGAGTTGGCAGGTCTCCCGGCACTGGTGCGCGACCACGAGCCCCTCGTGGCGCTGGATGGTGGCGAGGATGGCGTGTTCTTCCACCGCTTCTTGTGCAACGAGGGCGTGCGCTTTCTCGCTCCCGGGGGAACGTTGGCGGTGGAGATCGGCGCCGACCAAGGTGCGGCGGTCCGCGGACTGTTCGTCGCCGCAGGATTCCAGGACGTGACGGTGCTCCGGGACTACGCCGGACACGAACGCGTCGTCCTCGGCCTGCGCTAGGAGCATCGCGGCGCCGTGAAGCCGGCGCGCGAGAACCTTGGCCTCGGGCCTTCCGCGCCCTTCCAGATCCCATCGGTTCGGGCTCGACGTGCCTCTGGAGCCCGCACTCATCTCCCGCCTGGCAGGAATCCTGACGTCGGAGCAACCGTGGCACATGCGTTGCACGGCGACCCTGGAGCGGAGCGCACTCCCTGCAGGGACATCATGCGACGTCATGAACAAGGGATCTCCAGAGCGATGGCGCTCCTGCTCCTGGCGAGCGCTTTCGTCGCTCAGCACATCGTCCGAGCCGACAGCTCGAGCCAAGCCAAAGCCCCCGGCCTGACGGGGGCTACAGCAGGGCAGGAACCCGAGCTCCATCGAGCTTTGGGTCTGCTGCAGTACGTCCTCGGGGACTATGCGGTCGCGGTCGACGCCGAAGGAAACATCCTCAACGAGGAAGAGTTCCTGGAGCAGAACCAGATTCTCGACGAGGTGGGAAACATTCTCGCGCCGACGAACCCAGTCGACACGCCGGCAAAACGCGCTCGCGGCGCCGCTCTGCGCCAGGATCTCGAAGACTTGCAAGACGCTGTTGCGGAGCGGAGGCCACCGGCCGCGGTGAGCGGCGCGGTCCGGCGGCTGCGCGACGATCTGGTGGCGACCTACGCGCTGCGCCTGGCACCGAGCCAGCCGCCGAACCTCCCCCGCGGCGCCGAGCTCTTCCAACAGGGGTGCGCCGCTTGCCATGGCAGCGACGGCCGCGCGCGCACGGCGCTGGCGCTCACCCTGAGCCCGCCTCCCTTGGATTTTGGCACCCCCCGCTTGAGCGAGACCCTGTCTCCCTACCAGGTCTTCAATGTGATGACCTTCGGGGTCCCGGGAACGGCGATGCCCTCCTTCGAGTCGCTGACCGAGGACGAGCGCTGGGATCTGGCCTTCCATGTGATGTCCTTGCGGCACTCGAATCAACCTTCTGCGGCGCCGTCGCGCCCGCCGCGGGCGAGTTCACCCTCGGCGCGCCTGCCGAGCTTGTCGGAGCTCGCCTCCTTCACCGACGCGGAGCTCGGCGCCTGGTTCGTGGCGCGAGGCACGAGCCTCGAGGCCAAGGAAGCCGCCGTGGCAAGTGCACGCCGGGCGGTGTCACCGTGAAGGTCGACAGCTTGCCGACGGCCCTGCGCCGCTTGCTTCTCTTCTTGACCTGCTTGGGCGTCGCGCTCGGTGTCAGAGCCACCGGCGCGAGCAGCGAGCCCAAAGCGAAGAACCCGCGCGCGCGACAGGCCTTGGACGCGGCGACCCGTCTGCAGGACGCCTTTGCCTCTGTGGCGGAGCGCGTCTCCCCCAGCGTCGTTTGCATCACGAGCTACGTACGCCAGGAGGGGCAGGGGCAGGAGGCCCTCCCCGACACCGTTGCCCACCAGCCCGGTCAGTGGCTCGAAGCCGGCGAACCCGAACAGTACCCCGGCTTCCAGAAACTCCATTCCGGCAGCGGTGTGATTTTCGGGGCAGACTGCCACGTTCTGACCTTGCGCCAGTTCGTGATCAGGCCCAGCGGCGAGCCGGCCGATCTGGTCGATGTCGAACTCCATAACGGGGAACACCTCATGAGCCAGGTACTCGGTGTCGAACCCACCCTCAACGTGGCGGTGCTGGAATTCGTACGGCTCGCGCCACGTCAGCTGCCCCCGTGCGCACCGCCGGTGCTCGGTGACAGCGATAGCCTGCGCGTCGGCTACTGGACCTTCGCGCTCGGGGATCCCGAGGGCCCGCCGAAGTTCTTCTCGCCTGGCGTTCTCGCAGGACTCCCCGAGAGGCGCTGCTACCAGGAACAGCTCAGCGCCACGTATCTGCAAGCGTCGATGAAGCTGCATCCCGAGGCCTACGGCGGCCCGCTGGTCAACATTCGTGGCGAGATCGTGGGCATCACCACCCCGCGACCGCCACGACAAGCGGATTTCGACGGCCTCGAGTATGCCCTGCCGATCAACATCGTCACGCCGATCTACGAGGGGATCCGGGCCAACAAGAGCCTCCGGTCCCCGTGGCTCGGCATCGCGGTTCTCGAGATCGTCGACCTGCGCCAGCGCCTCCCCACTCCCGAGGCATTCCGCAGCCTGGTGAGGCCGCGCTTCGGCATCTACATCGACGCGGTGTTCGATCCGAGCCCGGCTTCCCGAGCGGACATTCGTGCGGGGGATTTCCTGATCAGCTTCAACGGCCGGCGACTCTTCTCGGTGTACCGATTCCAGGAGCAACTGCACCTGACCGGTATCGGTCGCACCGCCAAGCTGGAGATCTTCCGCGCCGGCGAGATCGTGCTCAAAGAACTCGTGGTCGAAGAGCGTCCCGAAGCGGCCCGGCCGAAATGAATGGGAGACTCTGGATCACGGCACGCGAGCCACTGAGGTGGCTCGCAGAGCAGCACCTTGCCGCCCTGCAGCCTCTCGACTTGATGGTTCCCTTCCGATCAGGTACTGGTACTCACGAGGAAGGGGAGTCGTGGACAGCTTCGTGATCGATGGGCCGGTGCGGCTCGAGGGCACGGTGGCGGTGGGCGGGGCGAAGAACGCCGTGCTTCCCGCCATGACTGCGGCGTTGCTGACCGAGGGGACGAGCCGTCTCGAGCGCGTGCCACACCTGCGCGACACCGCCACCATGGCGCACCTGCTCCGCGTTCTCGGCGCCCGGGTCGAGCATGCCGGCGGGACGCTCCGCATCGACACCAGCACCTACGACTACTGCGAGGCGCCCTACGAGCTGGTCAAGACGATGCGCGCTTCCATCTATTGTCTCGGGCCTCTGCTCGCCAAGAAGGGCCGCGCCAAGGTGAGCCTCCCGGGAGGCTGCGCCTGGGGCCCGCGCCCGGTGGACCTGCACCTCATGGGGATGGAGAAGCTCGGGGCGCGCATCTCCCTCTCCCACGGCTACGTGATCGCCGAAGCCCCCCATGGACTCCGCGGCACGGAGATTTTCTTCGAGATCTCCAGCGTCGGCGCCACCATCAACGTGATGATGGCGGCCGTGCTCGCCCAGGGGAAGACGACGCTGGTGAATGCGGCGCGCGAGCCCGAGGTGGCGGAGATCGCCGAGACCTTGAACCAGGCCGGGGCGCGCATCGAGGGCGCGGGGGGTTACCGCATCGAGATCCAGGGCGTGCGCGAGCTGCGGCCCCTCGAGCATGCCGTCATGGCCGACCGCATCGAAGCCGGGACCTTCCTGATCGCCGGCATGATGACCGGCGGCGACGTGCGGGTCGAGCACTGCCGGCCCGATCACCTGCACGCGCTCCTGGAGAAGATGCAACAGATGGGTGCGGAGATCGAAGTCGGCGACACTTGGGTGCGCGTCCATGGCAGCAGCACGCTGCAACCGGTGGACGTCACCACGGCGCCCTATCCGGGTTTCCCCACCGATCTCCAGGCGCAGATCATGGCAGCCCTGGCCCGAGCCAACGGGGTCAGTCTGGTCACCGAGACCATCTACCCCGATCGCTTCACCCACGTCCCCGAGCTGCGCCGGCTGGG
Source organism: Candidatus Krumholzibacteriia bacterium (assembly GCA_035649275.1). NCBI lineage: Bacteria > Candidatus Krumholzibacteriota > Candidatus Krumholzibacteriia > Candidatus Krumholzibacteriia bacterium. Next base: position 9,416 of record DASRJW010000010.1, on the reverse strand, counting down.
AGCGAAGATCCGTCTCGACGGCAACATTGCGGTCGTCACCGGCGGGCAGGGCCTGAGCGGTGCGCCGGTCATGGCCACGGATCTGCGCGCCAGCGCCGCGCTCATCCTCTCGGCCTTCGCTGCCGAGGGTCGCACGGTGATCTCCCGCGTCTACCACATGGATCGCGGCTACGAGCGCATCGAGGAGAAGTTTGCCGCCCTCGGCGCAGCCATCGAACGCGGGCGGGAGCGCGATCCGGCAGAGGTGTGAGTCCGCCGCGAGCGACCTCTCGCGGCCACGCTGCGCGCATGGCGCGCCCTCTCCGACCGCCCAGCGTTGCATTGCGACCGCCCACCCCTTCCTGTATCGTGGCGTGTCCCGTTTCTTGTGACCCTCGTCCCTGACGACGGAGAATCCACGCCCCATGCCGAAAGCGAGCCCGCGAGTTGGAGGCCGGCGCGCCGCGCTGGTGGCGCTCCTGGGCTTGCTGTGCCTGCCGCTGGCGGCCCCAGCGCAGGTGGCCCCGCCCCAGGAGGAGCGGCCGCAACGCGACGAGCAGGGTCTCGCCGCCCGGCAGCAGCGTTACGCGACACCCACGGCGAAGACCGTCGCCATGCTCCCGGTGCGCCTCATCGAGCTACCCTTCCAGCTCCTCAATTTTCCCCTCGAACATTGGGTCGTGAAGAAGCAGCCCGATCCGCTCATCGCCCGCATCAACAGGAACCTGATCGCGGCCGAGGCGCGCGGAGTCAGTTTCGACCTCCGGCTAGAGACCGGGCACAGCGGCTTCGGTGGCGGCATGGGTTATCGCTTGCCCCATTCCCTCACCGGCCCGGTGAACCTGCGTTTCTTCGCTGGTGCCACCAACCGCGGCTACCAGCAGTACTTCGCCCAGCTCGATACGCTGCACGTAGGGGCGGCGGCCGTCTGGCTGCGCGGCCAGTACCTGGAGCTGGCGCAGGAGTCCTTCTACGGCCTCGGCCTCGACAGCGATCTCGACCAGCGCTCGAACTACGAGCGGGGCCTCTGGAGCGGGGCGCTCATCGGTGAGGTCGCAGGCAAGGGACCGGTGCGCTTGCTGTTCGACGTCGCTTACTCGCGCGACGACATCCGCCGCGGGGAAAGCGATGAATTCCCGCCGTCCCAGGACGCGTTCTCCGGCATCGAAGGTCTCGAAGGGCAGTTCGACTTCGTCGAGGGCGGCGCCTCTCTCGTCTGGGAGCGGCGCGACCATCCGACCTACGCCGAGCACGGCAGCTACGCCCGTGCCGGCGCCCACATCGTGGGCGGCGTGGGGGAGACACAGAACAGCTTCGCCAAGTACTACCTGGAGCTGCGCCAGTACGTGCCGCTCCCGGGAATCCGCCGCGTGCTGGGCTTGCGCGTCGCCGCCGCGGTGACCGACAACCTGGCCGACGCGGACATCCCCTTCTTCCGCCTCGAACGCCTGGGCGGCAGTCGCACTCTGCGCGGCGTGCAGACCTATCGCTTCACCGACAAGGACATGCTCACCGGTGGCGTGGAGTACCGCTTCCCCTTCTGGACCATCGGCCTCGAGAGCGGCACGGCCATCGATGCCCTGGCCTTCGGCGACGTGGGCACGGTGCTGCCCAACCTCGAGGAAGTGCAATGGCACGATCTGAAGACCACCGGCGGCTTCGGTTTCCGGATCGTGACCGGCAGCCGAGTGTTGCTTCGCACCGACTTCGCCTGGAGCAACGAGGACAGCCGCGTACACATCGGCTTCGGGAGCTTGCACTGATGCGTGTCGGCGGCAGCAGAGGACGCGGTATGGGAACCCGATGTGGGCAACCCTGGCAGGAGGCGAGCCGAGCCCCGCGCCGGCGTTCGGCGTCTGCCCGGCGGCGCGCCTGGTGGCTCGCGTTCCCCCTCACTCTCGGTCTCGGAGCCTGCGGCGGGCCGCGACTGGCGCTGGCTCCCATCCCGGTGCAGGACGACGATCGTTACGATGTGCCGGAGCCGAAGGAGCGTGTGCGGGACGACTACTATGATGTGGTCGACTGCTCGGTCTACCAGCCGGTGAAGCAGATCTTCGACCTGCCGCGGCACTTCCGCGCCCTGGGGGGGGCCCCCAAGCAAGCGCTCAACGTCACACCCCTCGACGACATCCAGGATTCCACCTGGTTCACCCATCGTGTCGGTAGCCGCGAGATCACGCCGGAAGAGCTGCGCCAAGGCCCCAACGCACCCGTCGGACCGGATACGCATGGGCCCTGGAAGATCGTGCGAGCCAAAACCCAGGGGGTCACGCCGGGTTTCACCATCGAGGACCCCGGCGGCCACCGCTTCGTCATCAAGTTCGATCCCCTCACGGATCCCGAGCTGTCCACGGGTGCCGAAGCGATCAGCACCCGCTTCTTCTGGGCCCTCGGCTACCACGTACCGGAGAACTACATCGTGGATTTCGATCCAGCGATCCTGGAGATCGACCCGAAAGCGACGGTGCGCCAGGGCAAGAAGCGCCGGCCCATGACGCGCGCCGATCTGGACCTCATCCTCTCCAAGGTGCCGCCTGCCGCTGGCGGCGGCCTGCACGCCATTGCCAGCCGCCTCATCGGCGGCAAGCCCCTCGGGCCACCGCCGTGGCTGGGGCGGCGCAAGGACGACCCGAACGACGTGATCCCCCACGAGCACCGGCGCGAGCTGCGTGCCTACCGAGTGTTCTGCGCCTGGCTCAACCACAACGATTCGCGCCAGATCAACGCCATGGATTTCTTCGTCGAGGAGGAAGGCCGGCACTTCGTCAAGCACTACCTCATCGACTTCAGCGCCACCCTCGGCAGCCGGGGCAAAGCTGCGGAAGGCGTCAACCTGCGCAGCGAGGGTTTCGAGTACCTGGTGGACTACGGCGCCATGTTCAAGTCGCTGGCCAGCGTCGGGCTCTACGAGCGTCCTTGGGTAGGGGTGGAGTATCCCGTGATCCGCGGCGTCGGCCGCTTCGAAGCCGAGCACTTCGATCCCGGCTCCTGGCGACCCGACTACCCGAACCCGGCCTTCGAGAACCTGACACCGCAGGACGGTTTCTGGGGTGCCAAGATGGTCATGAACTTCAGCGATGCGCACATCCGCGCCGCTGTCGAAGCGGCGGAGTTCACCGAGCCCCTGGCGACGGAAACGATGACCCGCGTCCTCATCGAGCGACGCGATCGCGTCGGCCGCCACTGGTTCGCGCAGGTGAACCCGCTGGACCGCTTCGAGGTGGCGGATGCGGGCGGCGCGATGCAGCTGCGTTTCGACGATCTCGCCGTGCGCTACGGCTTCGAGGCGGCGCGGCACTACCGGGCCGTGATCGAGAGCGACGGCAGACGGGGGCAGACGCTCGACCTGGAGTCGCCGGCGGTGCCCCTGAGCGCCGCGCTCGCCAGCGGGAACGCCACGGCGCACCTCTCGGGCGACGCCGCGAGCGGCGGCAAGAACGGGACGAAGGCAGGCGATGACGGCGCTCCTGCGACGAGGCTTCTCCAGGTCACCATCCATTCCGCCCTGGGAACAGGTTGGACGCCCGCAGTACGGGTGACGCTGCAGCAACAGGCTGGTGGCGCGCCGCGGATCGTCCGCATCGAGCACGACTCCTGAGACGACACAGGATTCAGCTGAGATCCCATATAAAGGGCTTAGGCACCCTCAAGGAAAAACCTCCATGCCCCGGATCAGCCCCTGGCGTACAATGCGCGACGGTTTCGCCGCGGCCACCGCGGCGCGGGTAGGGAGGAAGCAATGCATCGCAGTCCAAGCCTCGGCGCGAAGTTCGCGGTATGGGCCCTGATTCTGGCGTGCCCCGGAACGGCCTGGTGCGGCAAGGCGCCGCACCGGCATGACGGTTTCTTGCTGCGACTCTCCGGCGGCCCCGGCCATGCTTCGACGGAAGTGGACGAGAACAACGGCGATAACACGGACCTTTCGGGTCTCTCGGGAGACCTGAACATCGCCATCGGTGGCATGGTGGGGAAGAACCTGGCGCTGCACGGCACCATCTTCGCCTGGAGGATCGGCGATCCCGACTTGGATGTGAACGGGTCTTCCGCCGGCAGCCTCAATGGTGACGTCACGATGTCCGCCGCCGGTGTCGGCGTCACCTACTGGTTCATGCCCACGAACCTGTATCTCTCGGGAACCCTCGGCTTCGGCGAGCTGGAGTTCGATCTCCAAGGCTTCAGCTCCGCCGATATCGACTTGGGGCTGGCGTTCGACGCCACCGTGGGCAAAGAGTGGTGGGTGAGCGCCAACTGGGGTCTGGGCCTGGCCGGCGCCATCGGCATGCACTCGATTCCCGAGGACGGGGTCAACGACAACTGGAGTGGCGTGAGCGTCGGCCTCCGTTTCTCCGCCACCTTCAACTAGAGTTGCCCGCCCCGTGCCGGCGAGCGCCGCCGTGACGGTGGAACGGGTCGCGGGCTCGAGCATGCGCCAGAACCGGCACATCATCGTCGGCACCGCCGGCCACGTCGACCACGGCAAGACCGAGCTCGTTCGCGTCCTCACCGGCGTCAACACCGATCGGCTGCGAGAAGAGCAGGAGCGCGGCATCTCCATCGAGCTGGGCTTCGCGCCGCTGCTCCTGGCCGGCGGTGACTGCGTCGGTCTCGTGGACGTGCCAGGGCACGAGCGCTTCGTCAAGGCCATGGTGGCCGGCGCCGCGGGCATGGATCTCGGCATGCTCATCGTCGCCGCCGACGAGAGCGTCATGCCGCAGACGCGCGAACATCTGGACATCATGCAACTCCTGGGTCTGCGCGGTGGCGTGGTGGTGCTCACCAAGTGCGACCTGGTGGACGAGGAAACCGCTGCGGTCGCGATGGCGGAGATCGAGGACCTCGTCCGCGGCACCTTCCTCCAGGGCGCCCGGATCGTGCGCACCTCGGCCCGCACCGGCCAGGGGCTCGACGACCTGCGGGCGGCGCTCGACGCGCTGACGGCGCAGTTGCCACCGAAACCCACGGATACCTTCTTCCGCCTGCCGGTGGATCGGGTCTTCGGACTTTCCGGTGTCGGCCTCGTCGTCACCGGCACGGCCTGGTCCGGCACGGTGCGGGAGGGCGACACTCTCGAGCTGCTGCCGCGGGGCTTGCAAGCCCGCGTGCGGGGCTTGCAGGTGCACGGGGAGAAACGGGAGAGCGCTTTCGCCGGCGAGCGTATCGCCATCAACCTGCATGGGCTCAAAGCCGACGACGTCGAGCGCGGCATGCTCGCCGCCGCTCCGGGCATGCTGCAGGCGAGCTGGATGCTCGACGTACAGCTCTTCGTGCTGCCGTCTTTCGGGCGGCCGCTCACGCATCGCACCCGAGTGCGCGTGCACCATGGAGCGGCGGAAGTGCTCGGGCGCGTGGCACTCCTGGATCGGGAAGCCCTGGAGCCGGGGCAATCGGCGTCGGCCCAGCTCCGGCTGGAGCAACCGTTGGCGACGGAGCGCGGCGATGCCATGGTGCTGCGCTTCTATTCGCCCATGCGTACCCTGGGTGGCGCCCGGGTCCTCGATCCAACGCCGGCCAAGCACAAGCGCTTCCGTGCCGCCGTCCTCGAGGAGATGCAGCTCAAAGAGAGGGGTGACGCCGGGGCGCTCCTCCTCGACGCCATCCAGCGCGCCGGCAGCGAGGGAAGGAGCCGGAGCGAGTTGCTGCGCGCGCGCCTGGTCCCGGCGGAGGAGCTGGATCCACTCCTGGCCACGTTGCTGCAGAGCAACCGGATCGTCCGGGCCAGCGAGACGCTGTACGACACCGGCCTTCTCGAGCAGACGCGAGCCGCGGTACAGCGTCTGGCCGAGGCGTATCAAAAGCTGCACCCGCTCGCCTGGGGCATCGGCCGGGCCGAGCTGCAGGAGCGGCTCGGCCACCGTGGGACGCGGGCCCGTTTCAACGAGCTTCTCGAGCTTCTCACCTCGCTGCCGGCGAGTGAGCCGGCGCTTCATTTACGTCCCGATGCAGTACGCGTCGGCTCGCCGGAGCGCGACCTCCCGGCCAAGGACCGGGAAGCGCTGGCCAAGCTGGAAGCGGTGCTGCGCGAGGCAGGCGTCTCGCCCCCGACGGCGGCGGAACTGCAGAAGGAGCACGGCTTCGGCGACCGCCTGGCTGCCTACGCTGGCGTCCTGGAAGAAAGCGGCACGCTGGTGAAGGTGACGGAATCGCTTCTCTACCACCACGACGTGCTCGCCGGAATCACGGACAAGCTGTTCGCCTTTCTCCGCACCCACGAGGTCATGACCATGGCGGACTTCAAGGACATGGCGGGGATCTCGCGCAAGTACTCCGTCCCGCTGCTCGAGTACTTCGACCGCAAGGGCATCACGGCGCGGGCAGGAGATGTCCGCAAACCGGGGCCGCTCGTGCAACGCCCGCCGGCGTGACTTCCCGACGGGCTCGGATCGGTGTCTGCCCCCCTTTCGCTCGCACCTCGGCAACGCTCTCGACATTCCCCGCTCCGCGATGGCCACCGTCGTGCGCGACGGCCCGGGGCGCGGCAAGGCTCTTGTTGCGAGGCGCGGCGGCGGATCGTTAGGTTTGCGGTGTGGCAACGGCGCTGCGCATCCACGACCTCGAGCTCCCCGGACGGCAGGTGGTGTCGCGTCCGGTGAGCCTGGAGGTTCGCCTCGGTGAGGTCGTCGGCATCGTCGGGCGGGCCGGTGTGGGCAAGAGCTTGCTGCTGCATATTCTTTCGGGTCAGCGTCCGGGACAGGGCCGCACCTTGGAGGTGCTCGGTCTGGACCTCCGCCGTGAGCCGCGCCGGGTGTGGGAAAACGTCGGCTTCGCCAGCGGCTGGCGCGATTCGTTGCTGGACTGGCGCTCGGCGGCGGACAACTTGAAGCTCGAGGCGAGGCAGAAAGGGCTGCCCGCAGCCCGCCTCGACGAGGTGGTCCGGCTGCAACTCGAGGAGCACGGGCTCGACCAGACCGCAGAGACGGTCACGGCGGTTCTCGACCGGGAGTCGCGCTTCCGTTTGGGCCTGGCGGCGGCGACGGTGGCCCAGCCGCACCTTCTGTTCCTCGACGAGCCGCTACTCGGAGCGGACGCGGCGAGCGCCGAGCGGCTCCTCGCCGCTCTCTACCACTGGCTGGACGAGGACGCGAGCCACACGCTGGTCGTGGCCGGGGAATCCCTGACGCCGTTCGGGCAGCTCCTGACCGCGCTGTGGCGGCTGGACGAACGCGGCCTGGTGCCGGCGCCGTTGCCCGATCCGCAGCGGGATCCACGGCGCCACGCGCCCATGCCGTGAATGCTTGGACCGGGCAAGACCGCCTTCGACCGCCGAGGAGTTCCTCTTGAGCACCAGCGCCGCACTGCATCGGGAAGCCACCGTCTGTGACCTGCACGCCGACACCCTGCAATACCTGGCGATGGGGGAATCCCTGGCCACGGCCTCGGGCCAGGTCGACCTGCCGCGTTTGCGCCAAGGTGGTGTGGATCTGCAGTTCTTCTCCGTCTGGGTGGACACGGTGTACTTGGCGAAGGACGGCGCGCCGGAGCGGAGCTTTACGCGGGCGAGCGAGCTCCTCGACGCCTTCGACCGGGAGATGCGCCTGCATGCCGGCGCCATCGCCCCGGTGCGGTCGGCGGCGGAGGCGCAGGCGGCCGTGGCGCAGGGCCGCGTGGCCGCCGCTCTCGGCGTCGAGGGGGGCCACGCCATCGAGAACGAACTCGACAAGCTCGAGGAGTTCCATCGCCGCGGCGTGCGCTACATGACGCTCACCTGGAACAACACGCACGACTGGGCCGATGCTGCCAAGGAAGAAACTCTACGCGGCACGCGCCACGGGGGCCTGACGCCGCTCGGCGAGCGCGTGGTGCGACGGATGAACCAGCTCGGTATGATCGTGGATCTGTCGCACGCGGCCGAAAGCACTTTCTGGCACGTGCTGCGCGTTTCCGACATGCCGGTGATGGCCTCGCATTCGAATGCCCGAGCGCTCTCGCCGCATTTCCGCAACCTGACGGATGCGCAGATCCGCGCTCTCGGAGCGCGGGGCGGCCTGATCGGCGTCAACTTCTACAGCAGCTTCCTGGACGCGACCTACTGGGAACGCCGCCAGGCGGCGGAGGAAAGCTGCAAGAACGAGCTGGATGCCCTGGAGCGCGACTTTGGCTTCGATTACCCGCGGCGCACGGAGCTCGAGGCCCAGGTGCTGCGCGGCTGCATGGGACACGTGCCCGTGCCGGCCGCGCGCATCGTGGACCACATCGAGTACCTGGTGCGTCTTGCCGGCCCGGACCACGTGGCGCTGGGAAGCGACTTCGACGGCACCAACGCGCTCCCCGACGACATGCCCGATGTGTCGCAGCTACCGCACCTGACGGAGCTCCTCCTCGAACGCGGCTTCGCCGCTTCCGACATCCGCAAGATCCTGGGTGAGAATGTGCTGCGCTTCTTCGCCGACGTTTGCGGCTGAAGAATCAGCACGGCCGTCCGGTCGAGCCTGCACCGGAACCTGAGCCTTCACCCGGCGAAACCACGATTTGAATGTGTCCAAGGTGCGGCGTTTTCCACCACGGCCCGGGCCCGACGGAAGATCGCCTGCCACATGGGTCGGGTGAGGCGGCCCGTTTGGGTGTTCTGGCGGCTCGGATGGTAGGAAGCAAGGACGAGCAGGGCACGTGGCGGCGACGACGGGTGCGTTGTCGTTGCCCGTGGTCGCAGGAGGTACTCCGCCCCGTGGCCGAAGCGCGGACGTGGCCGCGGTACTGCGTATCCCGCCGCCTGCAAGAGACGCAGGGCGGCAGCGAACGCGATCGACCCCAAGCAGAGCAGCACTGCGACATTGCGAAGCGCCGCAAGCTCGCGGGTCAGGAAGTCGGAGCAGGCAGCGACCTCGTCTGGTTGGGGTTTGTTGTCCGGCGGCGCGCAGCGCACCACCGCACTGATGTAGGCAGCGGTCAGGTGCTGGCCGTCGTGGCGCGAAGCCGAGCTGGCGAGGCGAGCGAAGCCGCTCTCGTGCAAGGCGGCGAAGAGCCAATCGCCGCTCGAGTCGCCGGTGAACATGCGCCCGGTGCGATTGGCGCCATGTGCGGCGGGGGCCAGGCCCAGGATCCAGAGCCGTGCCAAGGGGTCGCCGAAACCCGGCACCGGTTTGCCCCAGTATTCCTCGGCGCGGTAAGCGCGGCGCTTGGTGCGGGCGATCGTCTCGCAGTAACGGCGCAGGCGGGGACAGCGGTGGCAGGCCACAACCTCGCTGGCGATCGCCGCCAAACCCCCGGCGCTGGATGCAACGTCACTGGCGGCGCCACGGCCGGCGCGGCGCCGCGCGACTTTCCCGCTGTTGCGTCGCTGCATCCGGCCACGATACCATGCCGTCGCTTGCAGGGTCCGAAACGAGAGCAGGAGTGAGCCCATGAATGCCGCGATGCGTCTTGCCAGTGTGTTTCTCGCGGTCGCTTTCCTCGCCTCCGGTTGCAACCGCGGTGGCGGCGGTGACGCGGCTGAGCACAGC